>JAGBGV010000209.1 GCA_017935805.1 Clostridia bacterium
GTAACCTGCCACATCGGTAACGGTTCTTCCATCTCCGATGTTAAGGGCGGCAAGTGCGTTGACACATCCATGGGTCTCACTCCCCTCGAAGGCGTTATGATGGGTACCCGTTGCGGCTCCATCGACCCTGCTATCGTTCCCTTCCTTATGGAAAGAGAAGGCTGGACTCCCGCAGAAGCTGACAACTACATGAACAAGAAGTGCGGTTTCCTCGGCGTTTCCGGTCTCTCCTCTGACAGCCGCGACATCGAAGCTGCTATTCTCGAAGGCGATAAGAGAGCTTACACAGCTGCTTCCACTCTCGCATATCAGATCAAGAAGTATATCGGCTCTTATGCTGCTGCAATGAACGGTCTTGACGCAGTTGTATTCACAGCAGGTATGGGCGAAAACAACACAGAGCTTCGTGAAAGAGTATGCGCTGATATGGAATTCTACGGCATCAAGATCGACAACGAGCTCAACGCAAAGATCCATCACCAGGGAGACACTGTTGAAATCTCCACCGCTGACTCCAAGGTTAAGGTTTACGTTCTTCCCACAAACGAAGAACTCATGATCGCATCCGACACAGAAGAGATCGTTAAGGCTCTCTAATTTACAAAAAATATAATCCCGAGTAGTCAATCGACCGCTCGGGATATTTTTATTTGTTTATTTCTTTCCGATATTCTGTCGGAGACTTTTTCATATGCTTTTTGAACACCTTTGAGAAATACAGCGGGTCGTGATACCCAACCGATGCTGCTATTTCCTGCACACTTTTATTCCCCTCACCGAGAAGAACAACGGCACGGTTGATCCTGGTGGTTTCAAGATAATCGGAAAATTTTATACCAAATGTTGCAGTAAACTTTCTTGACAGATACTTACTGTTGTACTTGTACTGCTTGGCAAGATAGTCAATAGACAGATCCTCATTCTGATAGCACATATCTGCGGAATGCTTCATACGTACTGCAATGCTCTCTTCGTTATGCTTGGCAGTCTTAGGCTCGCCGCTGGGAATCATCGCAAAGGTGTAATAAAGCACGCCCATTCCAAGCATGGAAAGATTCTCAGCACTGCAACGACTGATGGCGAAGAACCAAATATCTATAAGCTCACCCATTTTTTTGCATATCTGCGTTCCGCGTCTGATGCCGATAGAAGCAAGCATATCCTCCATACCACTGCCGACGAAATTAATATACATACACTTAAGATCTTTTTCTTCCTTGAGATCGATCGGTATCATGGGAAATGTAACAAACAGATCCCCCATTTCAATCTTATGCTCTGTTTCTCCTATCACAAGCACCGCACTGCCACTTGTAACAAGATAGCATCCAAAGGCAGGATATATTATCTCTTCAAGAAGCTTTTCTGCCGAGTTTTCGTAAACAAATCTCATTACAGTACTGTCAGTACCTGTTTTTATGTCGTCTGACGCTGAGAACTTACAAATATTCTCAAGGGGATGCTGTCCTCCGTATGAGTTCCGTGCATTTGATTCGCCATTCATATTCCCACCTCCTTAACATCTTCAATTATAGTATAATTGAAGAATAATATCAAGTCAAGGCAAGGTAGCAAATTTTCGTATTAGAGTCACTATTTTCCATTGTTTCACCGCGCTTTCAAGTGTAAAATACAAATATAAACACAAAGAATTCCAACGTAAAACGGAGGTAAGCATGAGCAAGAAAATACGTATGGGTATCTTCGGATTCTGGCGCGGTCATGGACTCGCATATTGTATAAAGGACTCCGGAGCCGAGGTTGTAGCAGTTTGCGAAAAGTCAGAAAAGCTGCGTCCGGCCGATGATTCGCCGTTCAAAGATGTTGCCTGGTATACAGATTTTGACGAGTTTATCAAGCACGACATGGATGCAGTATTACTCTGCAACTATTTCTGCGATCATACAGAATATGCTATCAAATGTATGGAGGCCGGCAAGCACGTTCTCTCGGAAACAATAAGCAATGTAACAATGGCACAGGGTGTTCGCCTTGTTCGTGCGAAAGAAAAAACCGGTATGACATATTCCCTTCTCGAGAACTATCCTTACTTCAAGGAAAATCTCGAAATGAAGAGAATGTATGAAACAGGTGACATGGGCAGACTTGTATATGCTGAGGGTGAGTATGTTCATCCTATGGATGTCAAATCATATAACAGCTATGCTCATACGAGAACCCACTGGAGAAACTGGACTCCCCGCACCTATTACTCGACACATGCTCTTGCGCCTCTGATGCAGATGACAGGCGCAACTCCCACAAGAGTAACCGCAATGACAGCCTTCCGTCCGGAAATCTGCAAGGATACCGCCCTGAGATTCGGTGACGCTGCTGCTGTTATCCTATGCCAGACTGATACAGATGCGGTATTCCGTGTTACAGGCTGGGCACACTATGCACCTGAAGGAAATCACTATCGACTCTGCTGTACCAACGGCGGAATCGAAGTGAGTCCCACAAACGGCAAAATGCGTCTTACATTCCACGAATTCACACGCCCCGAAAAATATCCTGAAAATGTAACAGAATATGATGCAACATGGCCCGATGAAGAGCTTGGCAAAATCGCGGCAAACGCGGGTCACGGCGGCGGCGACTTTTTGGCAATTTATTATTTCATCAAGGCACTGGAAAACGGAGTTGAGCCTTTCTGGGATGTTTACCGTTCAACCACCGCAGCCTCCGTCGCAATCCTTGCGTGGCGAAGTGTTCTGAACGGAAGTGCTCCTTATGACATTCCCGATTTCCGCAAAGAGGAAGACAGGATCAAATACGAAAACGACGATCTGTCTCCATATCCGCCGGTAGAACCCGAAATCCCCAAGAGCGGCGAATATGTGGTGGATATTCCCTGTTCCTCCAAGCCCTACACTCCACCGCCGATGTGGCTTGAAAATCACGACAAAATAAAGAGCGGTGAGACACCCACACCAAACGATCTTGAAAAACAGTTTATAAAATAAAGAATTAAAAGAGGGTCCTACCCCTCTTTTTTCTTGACTTTTCGTCGTGGTATGGTATAATATTCCCATAAGATAACTACATTTATCGGAGGATATATATGAACAACAAGCTTGCAAAACTGCTTCCGAAGCCGAAGAAGATCACCGAACATGAGGGTTTGCTGACTGTGCCGGTATCTACTCCAGCAAAAATGTGTGATAAAGCTGCCACTCTCACACGCCATCTTTTCGGCAATATTTTTGACAATAACGCATCTTCCGCCCCTGTTTTTACTGTTTCTATCGTAAACAGCTGCAAAAAGTGCGGTGCGTACACTATTGTAATAGATGAAAAAATCACGATCACAGCTGAAGACGAAAAGGGTGCCTTCTCCGCACTCCAGACATTGCGCTCTATAGCAGAAATAACAGCTGACGGCATGACTCTTCCCCGTTGTATCATCGAGGATGAGCCATATATGCCCGTGCGCGTTGTGCATCTCTACCTTCCCCCGGTTTACATGATCGACGAATTCTTAACCTTGCTTGACACCCTTGCATCCATGCAGTACAACACGATAATCCTCGAGATCGGCGGTTGTGTTCAGCTTGACCGTCACCCCGAAATCAATATGGCATGGCTGAAGTTCTGTCATGAGGCGCACACATATCCCACAGGACCTCAGGGAATCCAGGGATCAGAAGCATATTGGAAGGACTCCACCCACGTTGAGATCAGCGGCGGCGGACTCATCTCAAAAGCAGATCTTGCACGCATAGTTGACCACTGCCGACTTCTCGGACTCGATCTTATTCCCGAGCTGCAGTCTCTCAGCCATGCTTATTATCTCACACTTGCTCATCCCGAGATAGCGGAGCGTCCTCACGAGCGTTGGCCAGACCACTACTGCCCATCCAACGATAAAAGCTACGAGCTGTATTTCGAGGTTGCAGAGGAGCTTCTTGAGGTCATCAAGCCCACGACAGTACATATTGGACATGACGAGGTTCGAGTTCTTGGCGAATGTCCCCTCTGCCGCGAAAAAACCGGACACGAGCTGCTCGCAGGTGATATTAACCGCCTATACAACTTCTATAACGCCCGCGGCATTAGGATAATGATGTGGGGTGAGATGGTGCAGAACTTCATTTCTTGGAAAGGTATGCCCACCGGTGGTGTCGAACACAATCACGTCGACAAGTACGGCAGAATCTATCACCTTCCCACCACATATGAAGCCGCACACATGATCCCCAAGGATATCATCATGTTTGACTGGTATTATTCCATGGCTGACGGCACACAGGATGAGTTCAACGAAAAGGGATTTACCGAAATGTACGGCAACTTCCGTGGCTCACAGATCGCAAACTGGGATAAGCGTTCCAAATCTCCCAATGTAATTGGTGCTGAGGTCTCCACATGGTGTATTCCCAGCGAATATGAGATAGGATTCAACGGTTGGTTCTACGAGCTTGCATTCTCCGCAATGGTTCTGTGGCAGGATGATTACTGCGACGCAAAGCGCGGTGAATTCTCACGAATTGCAGAAGAATTCATGCCATGTATCATGGAAAAGCTCAGCGGAAAGCGTGCATTCGACGGCACACTCGACTCCCTCTCTCAGCTTACTGTGGCAAACGGTGAAGCAAAGGATATTACTTATCGCTACGGCACAATTGATGAAAGCACAGCCAACGCAATAGCAAAGGGCGGACTTACTCCAATGGTGGAAGGCGACAAGCTTGCCCTTGACGGAGAAGCCGAGAAGATAGTGTTCTTCCACGCAATAAACGGACAGCCAAAAGACAGACTCACCACATGGTCATTCATGGACAAGCGCCCGAGAGTTCCTGCAAAATATGTCGTTGACTACGATGACGGAATGTGTAAGACAGTTATGGTAGAATTCGGCGCAGTCGAGCACTACGGTGTTGCGGCCGGTGACAAGCACTCCGTGGACGCCTATGTGCGCCCCGATGCATACGGCAATATGCTCAACGATATTGACGACGCAAACGTAGTAAACGAAGAAAAGCTCACACTCTCACCAATGTACGCACCTGTTGACAACTGGAGAGCGGCGGCAATCTATTCCTGCAGATTTGCGGAATTTGATACCCCCGATGGAATCCGCACAGTGTACTCATGCGAATGGGAAAATCCCTACCCCGGTCACAAGATTACCGGTGTTCGATTCGCAAACGAGCCTTTCTCTCCCCTGGAAGCTGAGCTCTACGCAGTAGCGCTGGCGAAGTAAGGCGGTATTAATGAAAAAGAAGCTTACTGTAATACTGATAATACTTGGCGTACTTATTCTCGGTGTACTTTCTGCCATCGCACTGTATCATATGGTGTGGAACGGAGTGATACTTCTCAACAACCCATCAAAGAGGAAATATCCTGTTCGTGGGGTGGATGTTTCACATTATCAGGGGGATATCGACTGGGATACTCTCTCTGGCGAAGATATAGATTTTGCCTTTATCAAAGCTACCGAAGGCAGCTCATTCATTGACGACCGATTTGCTTACAATTTTTCAAAAGCGCAAAAATGCGACATTGCTGTAGGTGCTTATCACTTTTTCAGCTTCAGCAGTCCGGGAGTAACACAAGCAGAAAATTTCATCAACACGGTTACGCCATTTGATGGTATGCTCCCGCCGGTCGTGGATCTTGAGTTTTACGGAGAATTTGCCGAAAATCCTCTTGCAAAGGACGTCGTTGACAAAGAGCTTCGA
>JAGBGV010000210.1 GCA_017935805.1 Clostridia bacterium
AGTGCCAGATGGGGATATTAAAGCAGAATTCCACTATTTCGATATAAATGTATCCACACAATTATCCGCAGAGGACGCCGAACTTGTCAGGGAGCTCTTTAACGGAAAGATCATGCTCCCCGAGTCCCCGTCCTGCGGCTTCGGCGAAGATACAGCACTTATAGTGGACGGATGCACGTACTGTATTGCCAGTGATACTTGTGGGATAATATATGTTCTTGAAGAGGACAAGTATTTTCATTTAAGTGACGATGAAATTAAAACTCTTCACAGTTTGCTCGCCGAATACGGATTCAAATTCCCTTGCATATAAAAAATGCGTGTATCACAAAAAGACGGCTACCTCGACGGTACCGTCTTCACCTCGCGGATTGCAAAAAAAGCGGGAACAGTTTGCTGCTCCCGCCTTTCGGATTTATATGGATTTTTATTGAATCAGATCACGGTGAGGATAATGTCCACTACCTTGCGGAATTTTGCGCTGACTCGGTTTGCAGTTTCCGTGACCTCGGCGTGGCTCAGCTTAACGGGAAGAACGCCCGCTGCCATGTTCGTAATACAGCTCACTCCCACAACCTGAATTCCGCAGTGACCTGCAACCAGAGCCTCCGGCACCGTGGACATACCAACTGCGTCAGCACCCATGATTCTGAACATTCGAATCTCCGCAGGTGTCTCGTAGTTCGGGCCTGAGTACATCGCGTACACGCCTTCTCTGAGGTCGATGCCCGCCTCAGCTACCTTTTCTCGGATGGCAGCTCTGAGGGATGCGGTATACAGATCGGACATATCGGGGAATCGCGGACCGAATTCATCGAGATTCTGCCCGATCAGCGGATTTGATCCCGAGAAATTGATGTGATCGGATATCAGCATGAGGTCTCCGGGGCAAAAGTCAAGATTCACGCCGCCGCACGCATTCGTCAGCACCACGGTTTTTATTCCAAGCGCCGCAAGGACTCTTATGGGGAGCGTGATCTCCTGCTGTGGCAGACCCTCGTAGTAGTGGATGCGCCCTTGCATGACCACTACCTCTCTGCCGCACTTTCTTCCGAACACGAGAGCGCCCGCGTGACCGGGAATGGATGGCACGGGGAAATTCGGAATCTCGGAATACGGGATGCGGAGCGTGTCCTCCAGAGTGTCGGTGTAGTCACCGAGCCCACTGCCGAGCACAAGCCCGACCTTCGGCTGCATAGTAACGCGGGAGCGAATATACTCCGCGGCTGCGAAAATTTTTGCGGTGTTATCCATGGGAATCCTCCGGTTTGATTTGTTTTACCCAGTTAATTATGTTGCGTATCTGACTCAGACGTTTTTGCGAAGCTCACCGTATCAAGAAGATCGCGGAAATCCGCCTCGCTGCCACCGCGCAGAGCGACCGCATAATAGGAGCCGTTATAAATGAACAGTATCTCCTGGCAGTAAGTGTTATCTTTGGTATAGGTAGTGTGCACGGCGGGTATATCCATAAAGGTTGTCATATACGACTCGCCGAAATCGCACATACGCTCCATATATTCATAAAGGCTCTTATCAACGTCCCCGTAATGGTCGTTGCGAGTGATAATAATCATTCTTTTATAGAAGCCCTTTTCAAATATCCACGCGTCATCAGTGCTCTGTGTCGAATCGCGTATATAATCATCGGGAATTGTTATCTCAAGCTCGTGAAATGTAATGTTCCCGTTGAACGGCATCCCGCCGTCCTCGGGCAGATTAAAAAATGATCTGCATCCAACTAAACATAGGAGCATTGCGCCAAGCAATAGAACAGAAAAAACACGGCGTAAGCAAGATGATTTCATAAAAAGCCTCCCTTGAACTTGTTTTTTGATGATGTGTATCATACGAGCTACCATTTACAGTATAACAAAAACAAAGATACTCTGCAAGTAAAAAAATATCGTTTTTACATAACATTTACAAAAAAAGGACGGAATCGTCTCCCGCCCTTTTTATGGTGTTATTTGAAATATATATGAGGAAAAACTATAGGCAGACCGACAAATTGGAATTGGTCAGTTTATTATACCGAGTTTAATTTTGTTATCGAGTTCCCACAACGCGACCTTGTTGCTGTCGTATCTCAGCCTTTCTTTTGCGGTGGAATAATCCACCCATTCAAAACATCCATGTTCATGGGAGATAGAAATATCTTCACTTTGCATTTCAACTGCAAAGCAATGTTCGGGAATTACAAGGCAATCTTCTCCCCAAATAGTTCGGGCATTCTTAAAACACTCTGTAGCAATGCTGCATTTTGTTTCCAGTTCTGTAAAGCACATTTGGGAAGATATTCCTGCTTCCTCAAAGGCTTCCCTTTGTGCAGATACAATAGGTGCTTTGTCCTCGTCTTCTCCACCGCCTGCAATAAACTGCCAGCATTCATCCATATCACTTCTTTTGAAAATGCAATATAAGGTATCATTATCGTTCTTCTTATATGGAATTACTAACACTTGGTACTTTGCTCTTGCCATACTATCTCCTCCACCAAATTCTTGTTTATCGAACTGTTTTTCACATATCCAGTATACCATACATCCTCCGTGTTTTCAACTCCCACTTCGTTGACTGCAAAAAAGCGGGAACAGTTTGCTGCTCCCGCCTTTCGGATTTATATGGATTTTATGGAAAGGATATGCTTAATGTATTTGACCGATCTGATTAGTTGAAATATCTCTTGAGAAGACCTTCGAGACCGCGGCCATGTCTTGCTTCGTCACGTGCCATTTCATGAACTGTATCGTGGATTGCGTCAAGGCCGTTCTTCTTTGCGCAAGCTGCAAGGTCGAACTTACCTGCTGTTGCACCGTATTCGCAGTCAACTCTCCACTTGAGGTTATCCTTTGTTGTAGCCTTCATGTTGGGCTCGAG
>JAGBGV010000211.1 GCA_017935805.1 Clostridia bacterium
GTCGGACTTGCCGGAAGGATCGAAGTCGGAACCACCCTTGCCGCCGCCCATGGGAAGGGAAGTGAGGGAGTTCTTAAATGTCTGCTCAAATCCAAGGAACTTCATGATGCTGAGGTTTACTGTGGGATGGAAACGGAGACCTCCCTTGTAAGGACCGATGGCGCTGTTGAACTGAACACGGTAACCTGTGTTAACCTGCATCTGACCCTTGTCGTCGATCCACGGAACGCGGAATATGATCTGGCGTTCAGGCTCGATCATTCTTTCAAGGAGAGCTTCTCTCTTATATTTTTCTTCGTTCTTTGCAATAACGGGAGCGAGAGATTCAAGAACCTCTTTTACTGTCTGTAAAAATTCGGGCTGATCAGCAAATTTCTTTTCAGCCATAGAGAGTACGTCGCTTAAATAGCTCATTGTAGATTCCTCCGAATAATTATTTATTACGATGTATAATATACCACCAAATAAAGAAAAAAGCAATATATGTAAGAGAAATATTTGCATAAAACCATCAATTTCTACATATTGCAACAAAAAGAAGTCCCGCTTGCACCTCTATTTAATCAAAAAAACGAATGGCTTTTCGTTGAATTTTACTGAAAAATGCTTATATGGTTAGTGTAAAACATAAAAAACAGCGGACAACAGTAAATTGTATGTTATCCGCTGTATATTTATTACATAAATTGACGGTCAAATGCAAGTTGTTGTATAATACTTTGGCAGTCGGTATCTTACTGAACAGGGGTGCAGATGTGGGATGTAAAGCCTGCGCTGCTCAGGGAAGCTATCGCTGTGTCAAGAGATATATCGTCCTCAAATAATCCGAATATGGTGGAGCCGCTTCCGCTCATCATTGCAGATATTGCTCCTGAATCAAGCATAGTCTTTTTTACAAGCCGAGCGTTCTCGTGAGTAGGTAACACCGCAAATTCAAAGGCATTGTATATATTTTTGGGGATTTCTTTTTTTTTGAGAGCTTCAATGACATCCTCTGCAGAGGAATGTCCACCGGGTCTCTCGATTTCGTCAAGCATCTTGTATGCAATTGGTGTTGAGATTCCCTCGCCTGGGAACGAGATGAGCACATAGTAATTCGGCTTCGGAATCGCAACAGATGTAAGGATTTCACCGATGCCCTCGCAGACGCAAGTACCGCCCACAATACAGAAGGGAATATCTGCGCCGATCCTTACACCGATTTGACACAGTTCGTCTGTATCGGCGTGTACACAATATAGCTCGTTCAACAGCTTTAACACCGCCGCGCCATCCGTTGATCCGCCTGCCAGTCCACCGCATGATGGGATTTTTTTCTCAATGTGAATATGAATACCGCAATCTGTTATTCCGTAATACTCAAAAAAACGAGCGGCACATTTGTAAACGATATTTTTCCCATCTGTCGGTACGGATAGGTCAGTGCAGGAGACGGTTATGCAGTCGGAGTCGGTCTTTGTCACCGTCACCGTATCGCACAGTGATACCTGCTGCATGATGCTTTTTATATCGTGATATCCGTCGTCACGCTTGCCTGTTACATCCAGATATAGATTGATCTTGGCATACGCCTTTGCTGTGAGTGATGTCATAACAACCTCAATGAATAAGCTTAATAATAATGTTCTGCTTTACGTCAACCGCACCGATGGGGCAAAGCTCCTGGCAGCAGTAGCACTTGATGCAGTCGCTTCTGTGGATAACAGCAAGCTTTTTGCCGCGTTTTTTCTTTATTTCAATAGTATGACGGGGGCATGATTCAGCGCACTTGCCGCATCCGATGCATTTTTTGAGGTTTATAGCAGGCTTTGCCTCAAACATTTTTGCAATACGACCACCCATTATTCCTGACAAATTTCCAAGGAAGCTTACGCTGTCGGGCTGAACAAAGTCAAACTGTGGAATATCGGTCAGTCCTCGCACATCTATATCCTGCCAGTTTCGGTTGACAAATCCACGCTCTGCGGCAAAGTCCAGCATTTTTACATTTCCATCGTTCTTCATGATGTGCTCACCGATAACGTCAAGAGCGTAAGGGGATGCTGAAACGAGTACAAGCTCAGTCTTCTTCGGCGTGCCGTGGGTAGGACCGTTTCCCTCCATTGAAATGATTGCGTCGCAAATGGCAACAAATGCCTTGTTTTCGAGAACGTAAGATGAAAGATCCACAAGCATTTCGCTGAACGACATAATCTCCGGGAAGGTGGAGTGCATTTCGAACTTTTCAACTCCCGGAATGATGCCAAACAGATTCTTTGTAGCGCCGGAGAGCCCTGTGAGAGAGTGAGTTTTCAGCTTGCACAGGTCAATAATAACTTCCGCTTCCATCACTGCGTTAATAACGTGCATATTCTTCAGCCGATTTCCGTTTGTTCTCACACTTGACCATGTAAAGTCATCATTCAGCTTCAGCATATCGCAACTGATGCTGTTCATTTCGCAAACGCGGTATACATTTGCAAGAGCTGCTGCATTGAACGGACCGCCGGGGGAATCAGCAAGAGTCAGACTTGCCGCACCCATTTCGCAGATAAGCTTTGCACAGGCTTCAATGAACAGAGGGTGTGATGTAGCACCGAATTCAGGCTTTTTCGCAAGAACGAGATTTGGCTTGAGCAGTACCTTTTTGCCTCTGATAAGCTCGTCGGTTATGCCGAGGTTGGCAAAAGAATCACGCAGTATTCCATAAACGGTATTGACATCGTAGGTATCACACGCGGCGAGATATACAGGCGCATTTTTGATGTTTTTGATCATTATTCCGGCTTTCTTTCTGATTAATATTGTAATTAATTTATTATATCATAAAATATTACGGGAATCAAGAATAATGTTCAGAGACGAATTGTCTTTCTGCTATTGAATTTGCGGTTTTGTTATGATATCATATCTTTTGTAATTATCCTTTAGATATGGTTGGCATCAGCAAACGGAGAACAGATTGATGAAAAAAATTCGACTTTCAGATTGCGGTATCTTGCCTGACACGGACGTAACGCTTGCGCTTTGTGAGCTGTTTAAGAATAATGCGCGTGACACAGAGTTTATTTTCGAGGACGCTGACTATTTCTTTTCGCCCCACGAGAAGATGCAGTACGATTACCGTATCTCAAATTCTGATACAATGCCGTACCGTGTGCTTGGCGTGTGGTTGAGAGATATGGAAAACTGTACCCTCACAGGTAACGGCGCGAGACTGTACTACGACGGCCATATGCAAGCGGTCACAATGGATCACTGCAAGAATATCACAATGCGCGGCTTTTTTATTGACTGGAAAAAGCCGCTGGTTGCTGAGGGAATTGTGGTAAATATCGGTGAAAAATATGTTGACCTTTACGTTGATCCAGTTGCTTTCCCGCACAGATTTACAGGAAGCAATATAGAGTTTGACGTGGGCAACGACGAGTGGTACGAGCGCAACGGCTACAGCGTTATACAGTTTGACGAGGGAAACCTATGCGTAAGACGTATGACAGGAGACAGATTCAGCCCCACAATGACAGAGGATCTTGGAGATAACGTTTACCGTCTTCACACCAACACATCTGTAAATACGAACCTCGGTAACGTATTCGTGCTTCGGCATAACGAGCGCATTCACGCAGGAATATTTACAGAAAAGTGTGAAAACATCAGAATCGAGGATGTTGTGGTTCATTCCTGTGGCGGACTTGGCTGTCTTGGTCAGTTCTGCCATAACCTTACATACAGCGGAGTGCATTTTATCCCCAATACCAAAGCGGGACGCAAGGTTTGTGGCGGACGGGATGACGGAATGCACCTCACAAGCAACAGCGGCAAGATCGTTATTGAAAACTGTACATTCGTGGGGTTGATGGATGACCCGATCAATGTTCACGGATGTTCATGCGCAGTTGACGGAGCTGTTGATGAGTATACATTAAAAGGAAGATTCGGTCATCCCCAAGCAAGAGGCTTCTACTATTGGGCAGAGAAGGGTGACGAGATCACCTTCATCAAGCGGGGAGATATGTCGCAAGTCGGCAGCGCAAAAGCGGCGTTTTATGAACTTGTTGACATTGACACCTTCCTATTAAGGTTTGACGAGCCAATCCCAGAGTATATCAGACAGCTTGCTGACAAAGGGCTGCTCTCCCTTGATAATTACACACATACTGCGGAATTCGAGTGCCGAAATAACCGTTTCGGAAGCTGCCGGGCGAGAGGAATTCTCATTTCAACTCCAAAGCCTGTGCTTGTTGAGAACAACTATTTTGCTTCCTCCGGATCTGCTATCGTAATTCCCGGCGACGCATTTTACTGGTATGAATCCGGCGAATGCCACGATGTTGAGATAAGAAACAATATTTTTACTGACCCGTGCCTCTCGTCCTATTACGGTGACTGCGAAGGAATTATCAGCATTGCTCCACAGGTGCCCGAGCCGGATATTGACAAGCCATACCACAAGAATATTCGCATCACCGGCAATGTGTTTGACACAGCGGATACTCCCGTGCTGTACGCATATTCCGTAAAAGATCTGACATTCAAGAACAATCGCATATTCAAGAGCCCTGCCGCACCCAAATGGCA
>JAGBGV010000212.1 GCA_017935805.1 Clostridia bacterium
ATTCTCCACCCGCTGCCGCGAGTTAACGAGATTAGTGTAGCCATTGACAAGGATCCCAGAGCGTGCTACTTCAAGCAGGTATTCAACGGAAAGATCATGCGTATGGCACTTATTCTTAAACTTCTCAAGGAGGCACAGGCATGAATATAGATTCCATTCAGAACGGCGTGGTTATCGACCACATTACCGCAGGCCGCGGCATGAAGCTGTATGATCTTCTCGGACTTGACAAGCTTGACTGCTCTGTTGCAATTATCAAGAATGTAAACAGCGGCAAAATGGGCAAGAAAGATATTATCAAGATTGACGCAGATATCCCTGTAAACCTTGAGGTTATCGGATATGTTGATCCGGGCGCTACCGTTAATATTATCCACGGCGGCGAACTTACCGAAAAGCGTACAATCGAAATGCCCGAAACTCTTACAAACGTAATCAAGTGTAAGAACCCTCGTTGCATCACTACAGTTGAACAGGAGCTTGACCATGTTTTCAAGCTGACCGACAAGGCTGAAAAGGTTTACCGCTGCATCTACTGCGAAACTAAAGCGAAATAATAAAAAATGCGTACATTCCTAAAAAGGTTTGTACGCATTATTCTTTGTATATCAGAAGAAGAGCTTTCTTTCAAGGGTTTCTCTCGCCGAGCGATTAGCACCGAGATATATCAGTAATCCCCCAAGAAGTGCAAGAGTAATAAACGGATATGGCGACCATCCGGTGTATTTAATGTCGAAAGTTACTGTAAGTAAGAATTCAATCAGCAGCATCATACCTCCAAGAGCAATAGAAGCACCGCCGAATATGAATAGTCTTCCTTTTTTCAGATATCTCAGCAATGTCACAACTGTACAGGTAATGATCGCTATTCCACCCACGACGGGAAAAGCGAAGCTCATAAACCAACGAGTTCCTGTGGTGGTGAGATCAATATATAAAAGGAAGCCGAGTATTGCAGCAAAGTCGCACGGAACGAAGATTACGGGATTGGGCTTCTTAAACCACAAGGGGAAAGCAAAAAGTAAATAAGCTAAACATATTCCAAAAGCCGCGTATCCAAACCAGTCAATGATACCGTTTCCTTGAATGTCTGACTGAAGACAAATAAGAAGCGGAATAAGAAACAGTATGATAAATATTCCGTTTACAGCTTTTGCGTTTGTGCTGTGTCTGGGGTAGCGATCCTTGGGGTATAACGGTTGTACATTCTCCTGCTTAATGTCCGGGTGATATACAACAGTCCCGCATAACGGACAGGATTTTTCGGTATCTGCAAGCTTAACGCCGCATTTTATACAATACATTGCGATAATTCTCCGTTTTGTTAATTATTGCTTTCTACAGTTACAGGGAGTCCCATGTTCTGCAGAACAGCGAAAAAGTGTCTTTCAAGATCGGGATCTCGGATGTTGCGAATGAAATTAATATATATCGTGTCATTATAAGACAGCATACCGCAGTTGTAAGGCGCGGCTGCCTGTACACCGAGAATGAAATCCATGCGACGAACGTATTGCTTCATTTCGTCAGGTAGCTTCACAAGTCCGAGATTTGAGAGCGTCAGACAGGATTTTCTCTCACCTA
Source organism: Clostridia bacterium (assembly GCA_017935805.1). The sequence goes on from JAGBGV010000212.1 coordinate 1,585, forward strand.
CAGTATCAAATATAGCTTTCATGACCAGGTTTTTGATGGGCAGAGGAATAAGACGAACCAGCGGATTGCGCTCATCGTTAACGTTAGTGGCAATAACGCAACTCATGTGCTTGGGGTTTATCTCCATGTCCATTTTACTGCGTATTATTTTGCATATCTCATCAAAGGTGTACTCGCCAAGTCGCGGATCAACCTCAGGAATAGTGTACATAGCGAAATTTCGCAGGGTATTGCTGGGGAACAGCTGGCGAAGGTTCACAGGAATCAAGACTTTGATCCTCTTGCGACGTCGAATATTTGGAATTTTCTCTTTTTGCAGATTTAATAAAGCTTCGGTAAGAGCCGCGGTAAAGAATACAGTCAATGAAGCATTGTGCTTGTGGGCCAGCTCAAGGGATTCCTTTACCGGTAGCTTAAAGCAGGTAAGGTGAAGGCGGTTATTCTCTTCAACTACTCCGGAAAGACGCCAAGCATCCGTGTCTTTGCGACTTGACGGATATTTGCCTGCGTACTTGAGAAAGCTGTCTTCAAGCTCATCAGGGGTAGGTTTTTGATGTCTGTCGAGAATACCGCACTCTGCGGGGATTTTTATACCGTGCTTCTGCTCAAGGTATTCTGCTACAAGACTCTTGAGGAATATCAAAGCTCCGGTACCGTCTGTAAGAGAATGGAAAAACTCAACTGCAATTCTGTCATTGTACACAATAACGCGAAACGCACATTTTCTCATTTCCTCGTTGCTCATGAACACGAGGGGATAGCTCTGTTCCTCGCGAATTGCGGGAGCATACTGTACCTCCTGTAGATAGTACCAGAAGACTCCCTCCCTCAACCGAGCGGCAATTGAAGGGAACCTCTTAACGGTTACGTCAAGAGCAAATCGGAGAACATCCTTGTCAACAGTCTCGTACAAAGTCATTGATTGGCGAAACACATTGCTCCAATTTCTTCGTCTTGCGGCAGGGTATATCTTCGCCGCGTTATCAAGTCGAACCCAGTGAAGGGCTCTCTTTTTGTTTTTGATCATATATTATCCTCGTTTGACAGGTTAGTCAGAAGAATCAAGTAATAAGTCATTGTTTTCCATCAGCGCACGGCAGTCCTTGATCATTTCAAGAGCGTAATCTGACTGTGACATAAACAAAGTGTGATCAAGACGCTTTACCGTGCCGTATTCATAAGCGTCATAGTTAGTTTTTATATTATTGTGCGGCTTTTTGAAAAGAACTTCATCACTGATAAATGATCCCGCGGACATATGAGTCTGCTCACAAACGAAACCGCTGTCTGCTTCAATCAAGTTCTGACCGAACATAACTGCCTTGTCATTTGTGATACCAAGCAAATACAGTAAAGTAGGAAGTACGTCAATGTGACCGCCTGCGATGCTTACTTTTTCTGCGTGATCCATTCCGGGAACATTGATAATCAGCGGAACATTGAACATATCAAACAGACTGTAGTTGCGGCCTGTGAGTGCTTTTACTCGTGTTGCATTGTTTGGATCAGTATTTCCGAGGGCGTAGTGGTCACCGTAGATGACAATGACAGAATTGTCATAAAGTCCTACTTTCTTAAGCATATCAATAAACTCACCGAGGCATCTGTCTACATAATTTACAGATTGAATGTACAGTCCGAAAAGTGTTTGCTCATCCTCGGGCTTTAGGGTGATTTCACGTTCGTTCAGGGGAATACCGTAAGGATAGTGAGACGAGAGGGTGATGTAAAAAGCGTAGAACGGCTCTTTATATGTCTTGAGCATCTCCATTGACTGAGTGAAAAGCTGTCTGTCAGAAAGACCCATGCCAAAAACATCATTCTGTTCAAAATCCTCAAGGGAGATATAGTCATCAAATCCTTGCGCGGGATAAGCAGCCTCACGATTCCAGAAGGATCCGATGTAACCGTGATAGGCATACGCGCCGGAATATCCTTTATCCTTAAGTAAAAACGGCAATCCATAGTATGTGTTGTCGGGATATTGCATATATGCGGCGTTTGATTCTGGAGCAAAGAGAGAGTTGTTTACATGGAACTCCGCATCTGCCGTGTTTCCGCCGCCAATTTGATAGTAATAATTGTCAAAGTAGAAGGAATCGTTGCCGATCAGCTTGTTGAGATTCGGAGTCAGCTCCTGACCTTCATAATACGCACCGATAACAAAATTTTGCAGTGCTTCAACTTGAATAATGATTACGTTTCTATCTTCTGCTATTCCGTAGAATTCATAATCCGAGTAGTCAGGAGAGGTGTATTTTGTTTTGTCAACAACACGGTCACGGTCATTATTGGCAACATAATTGTAAATGTCATGAACGTGGTAGCACACGATCTCGTTTATAATGTATTCAGCTTCAAAGTCGGGGAAGAGTACCACTGCTGACACAAGTATAACAGACAGCAAGGTGCTGATTGATACGGAAATCCAATTCTTTGCTCTCTTGCAAGTAATAAGATCACCGAGCTTTTTGAGAGGGGTGCGGCTGATCTTCTCGCGAAGCAGAGTGCGGTTTGCGAAATAGATGATCCATAAGGGGAGATCAATGAGCATCATCACGTCTTTTGTTTTGATTAGACTCAAAATTGTTCCGGAAATGTCATCAAGCTGTGAAACCATACCAAGCTGAGCAAAGGTGGGTAGCTTTGAAACATAGGAATAATATACTCCGTCAACTCCCATGATCACAGAAATAAAGAAATACATGACTGTTGCGGTGATTCTGGCAGCTTTGGGGGAGAAGACAGCGATAATAGAATATACAATAAGTAAAATACCGGCAGTAGCAAAGGCAAAAGCGATAGGGAATTTGTCAAGGCGGAGATAAGAGTAGAAATTGTTTGACTTGACAAACAAGAGTGATGCGAGAATTATTGGGTAAAGTATATCACCGATTGACAGTAAGCGTGTTTTTTTATCCATAGCGAATATCTTTCGAATAATAATTCATTTAATTTATAAATCATTATATCATATATTGAGGAAAGAAAACAGAGGATTTAGAAAAAATTTACTAAATTAACATCAACTACATATTCCAATAAGCCACCGAACATAAAATTTTGCAATAAAGTGTCATAATCAACATATTTTTCGAATTAAATTTGTGCTATATTCCGTGTTGACTTTTAGTTTACTGTGAGATATAATATAACTTGCAATGTAAAAATTAATATCAATATATAGTATTGTGTATGCAAAGTGTATACTGTATATAGTGGAAGGAAAAAACACATGATAACAAAGATCGTAAAGAGAGACGGACGTGAGGTTCCGTTCAATATTGAAAAGATTGCAAATGCAATTTTCAAGGCAGCTCAGGCTGTTGGCGGAAGCGACTATGATGTTGCTATGGAGCTGGCCTGCGAGGTTTCAGAGAAGATCGAGGAGATCACAAAGCCTCAGAACAGAATTCCTACCGTTGAAGAGATCCAGGATATGGTAGAGAAGGTGCTTATCGACAAGGGACACGCCCGCACAGCTAAGGAGTATATCCTCTACCGTGCGGACAGAACAAAGATCCGTGAAATGAACACAGGTCTTATGAAGACATTTGAAGACCTCACCTTTAAGAGCGCGGCTCAGAACGATATCAAGCGCGAAAACGCAAATATTGACGGTGATACCGCAATGGGCACTATGCTCAAGTACGGCTCTGAGGGTGCAAAAAAGTTCTACGAGCTTTTCGTTCTCGATCCTGAGCACTCAAAGGCACACAAGGAAGGCGACATTCACATTCATGACCTTGACTTCCTCACTCTCACAACTACCTGCTGCCAGATCGATATCGGTAAGCTGTTCAAAAACGGTTTCTCAACAGGTCACGGCTTTGTCAGAGAACCTAATGACATCATGACATATGCGGCACTTTGCTGTATCGCGATCCAGGCTAACCAGAACGATCAGCACGGCGGTCAGTCCATTCCTATGTTCGACTACGGCATGGCCCCCGGTGTTGCAAAAACATATAAGCGTCATTTCAAGCGCAATGTTGCAAAGGCTCTCGAAATCGGCGGATATATCTCCGAAAATGCTGACTATGATGATATAGCAGATAAGATTACTGAGAAGATTGAAGTTGCTTGTCCTATTCGTATGGGATATGCCGGTGAGGTTAAAGAGCTTCTTGCTAATGAGTTTGCCGCATATTTTGATAACAAGACAGCAAACCGTCAGGCTGCTATAGTAATGAAGTATGCAGAGCGCGAGATCGAGCGCAGCACATATCAGGCAATGGAGGCTCTCATCCACAACCTGAATACTATGCACTCAAGAGCAGGTGCTCAGATTCCTTTCTCATCTCTCAACTATGGTACTGATACCACTCCTGAAGGCAGACTTGTTATGAAGTGCATCCTTGAGGCTACATATGAAGGTCTCGGCAACGGTGAAACACCCATTTTCCCCATTCAGATCTTCAAGGTCAAGGAAGGCGTGAACTATAATCCCGAGGATCCCAACTACGACCTCTTTAAGCTTGCTTGCAAGGTATCTGCTAAGAGACTGTTCCCCAACTTCAGCTTCCTTGACGCTCCCTATAATGCAGTATTTTATAAGCAGGGACAGCCGGAAACAGAGGCTGCTTACATGGGTTGCAGAACAAGAGTTATCGGTAATACATATGATAAATCCAAGGAGATCGTGTCCGGTAGAGGTAACCTTAGCTTCACATCAGTTAACCTTCCCAGAATCGCTCTCAACGCGAAGGGCAATATTGACTGGTTCTTTGACGAGCTTGAAAGAAAGGTCAACCTTGTTATAGCTCAGCTTCTCGACAGATTCAAGATCCAGTCACAGAAGCTTGTTCGTAACTATCCCTTCCTTATGGGACAGAACATCTGGCTTGACTCCGACGGACTGGGCAAGGATGATCCGGTTGGCGAGGCCCTCAAGCACGGCACCCTCACAGTTGGTTTCATTGGTCTTGCAGAAGCACTTATAGCTCTTACCGGCAAACACCACGGTGAATCCGAGCAGTCACAGAGACTTGGCCTTGAGATCGTTGGATTCATGAGAAAGCTGACTGACGCGGCAAGTGCAAAGTACGGTCTCAACTTCTCACTTATCGCAACACCTGCTGAAGGACTCTCCGGCAGATTCGTTAGAATCGACAAAGAAAAGTTCGGCTATATCCCGAGAGTGACAGACCGCGAATACTATACAAACTCCTTCCATATTCCCGTACACTTTGATATTTCTGCTGCTGATAAGATCCGTCTTGAGGGGCCTTATCACAACCTTACAAACGGCGGTCATATCACATATGTTGAAATGGACGGAGATCCTACAGAGAATCTCGACGCATTCGAGCAGATCGTTCGCATGATGCACGACAACGGTATCGGATACGGCGCTATCAACCATCCCGTTGACCATGACCCAATCTGCGGATATACCGGTATAATCGGAAACACTTGTCCTAAGTGCGGCAGAGAAGAGGGAGAATTCAAGTTTGAGAGAATTCGCCGAATCACCGGATATCTTGTAGGTACACTTGACAGCTTCAACAACGCAAAGCGCGCTGAAGAAAGAGACAGAGTAAAGCACAGCTAAATAACTGTATATGCACTCCGCGTACAACACACGGGGTGCATATTGTGTTTTATGACGAAAAAAATTGTAAAAAATAGTTGTAATTAGTGGTACTGCCACCTTGACATACATGATAATAAATGATATAATAAAAACGTCGAATGTAGACCGTTTTTTGCAACTGACGGATAACGTGGAGCACCACGGAGGAGCAAAGAATGTTTTAGCAATATCAGCCGACCGTCTGGGCGCACTTAACTGAAAGCAGTCAAGTGTGCCGTTTTGTTTTTTAGTCAAAAAAGGAGGCATCATTAATGAAAAAAGTCGGTATCGTAATGGGCAGTGACAGCGATCTTCCCATCATCAGAAAAGCAACCGCAACCCTTGATTCTCTCGAGATCCCCTACGAGGTGCATGTATATTCAGCGCATAGAACACCTGACGAGGCAAGAGATTTCGCGCGCAATGCAAGAGCAAACGGGTTTGGTGTGCTTATAGCAGCAGCAGGAATGGCGGCTCATCTTGCGGGCGCAGTTGCAGCTAACACTACTCTCCCTGTTATCGGAATTCCCTGTAAATCAACAAATCTTGACGGTATTGATGCCCTTCTTTCAACAGTTATGATGCCCTCAGGCATTCCCGTAGCGACTGTTGCTGTAGACGGAGGTGTCAATGCCGCTTTGCTTTCTGCACAGATTCTCGCGGTAGAAGACGCCGAGCTGGCTGGAAAGCTTGACGCTAAGAGAGCATCAGACGCAAAAAAGGTTCTCGAAAAAGACGCAGCTGTTGCTGCTGAATTCAATAAGTAATTATATTTTCTAACATAAAAGGAGTATTTATCATGAAGCTTGTTTACACAGGAAAAACAAAAGATGTATTTGCACTTGAGAACGGAAATTACCTTCTCAAATTTAAGGATGACTGCACAGGCAAGGACGGCGTGTTCGATCCGGGTGAAAACTCCGTTGGACTTACAATTGAAGGCGTAGGCGATGTTAACCTTCGTATGTCTATTTATTTCTTTGAAAAGGTTAATGCAGCAGGCATTAAGACTCACTATATCAGCGCAAACCTTGAGGACACAACAATGGAAGTTCTTCCTGCAAAGCCCTTCGGTAAGGGACTTGAGGTAATCTGCCGCCATAAGGCTGTTGGTAGCTTCTACCGCCGCTACAGCGACTACATCGAAGAGGGCGCAGATCTTCCCGCATATGTTGAAACAACATTCAAGAACGACGCAAAGGGCGATCCTCTTGTAACAAAGGACGGTCTTGTTGATCTTGGCGTAATGACTGCTGAACAGTATGATGATATCAAGACCATGACACAGCAGATCACAAAGATCGTTGCAGATGATCTTCTTGAGAAGGGACTTGTTCTTTACGATATCAAGTTTGAATTCGGTTATGACGCAGAAGGCAAGGTAATGCTCATTGACGAGATCGCATCCGGTAATATGCGCGTTTACAAGAACGGCGAGTATATTGATCCTATGACACTCTCCGAGCTTTTCTTTGCATAAGTTAAGTTCACATTTATAAGAACATAAATATCCAACCAATAAAGACAAGGAGAAAATTATGGGAGGATTTTTTGGAGCAGCCTGCAAGCATGATGCGATAGAAGACGTATTCTTCGGCACCGACTACCATTCTCACCTTGGTACACGTCGCGGCGGTATGGCAGCATATAGCAGTGAGATCGGACTCCAGCGTGAGATTCATAACATTCAGAACTCTCCCTTCAGAACAAAGTTCGAGAAGGTGTTCGAGGAAATGTCCGGTAACTCTGCAATCGGTTGTATAAGCGACAGCGACCCTCAGCCTCTGCTTATCCGTTCATCCCAGGGTACATATGCTATATGTATCATCGGCATGATCAATAATGCTGATGAGCTTATCGATCAGTATCTCGAGTACAGCGGAGGTCATCTTACCACTATGACAAGCGGTAAGATAAACTGGACAGAGCTTGTAGCGGCTTTGATCGGTCGAAAGAGCAGCATTGTCGAAGGCATCAAGTTTGCACAAAAGGTTGTTGACGGATCATTATCTATCCTGATACTGAAGGACAACGGAGCAATTATTGCAGCTCGCGATGCTCTTGGCAGAATTCCGATCTTGGTAGGCAAAAATGAAGACGGATATTGTGTTTCCTTTGAATCATTTGCTTTCCAAAAGCTCGGATATGAAACAGAAAAAGAACTCGGACCCGGTGAGATTGTTGAAATAACAAGTGACAGCCTTGAAGTGCTGGCAGAACCCGGAAAAGAGATGCGAATTTGCTCATTCCTCTGGACTTATTACGGATATTCCTCATCAAACTATGAGGGAATCAACGTTGAGGCCATGAGATACCGCGACGGCGGAATTATGGCAGAGGCAGACAAAGAAAAGGGACTCACCTCAAACATCGACTATGTTGGCGGATTCCCGGACTCCGGTACACCTCATGCTATCGGATATGCAAATGCTTCAGGTATTCCGTTCGCACGTCCTTATATCAAATATACTCCTACTTGGGCAAGAAGCTTTACTCCTGCAAAACAGGTTGACAGAAACCGCGTTGCAAAGATGAAGCAGATTCCCATCAAGGAATTCATTCACGATAAAAATCTTCTGTTCGTTGATGACTCTATCGTAAGAGGCACACAGCTTAAGGAAACGGTAGAATTCCTCCACGAGCACGGAGCAAAAGAAGTACACATGAGAAGCGCTTGTCCGCCTATCATGTACTGCTGTAAATACCTCAACTTCTCCAGAGCTAACAGCGAAATGGATCTTATTGCCCGCAGGGTAATTATGGAACTCGAAGGGGAAGAAGGATTCAATCATATCGAAGAGTACAGCGATGCAAACACAGAGAGAGGTAAGAACTTAAGACGCGCACTTTGCGAAAAGTTCCACTTCGATTCACTTGAATTCCAGACTCTTGAAGGAATTATCAAGGCGATCGGACTTCCCGAATGTAAGCTTTGCACATATTGTTGGAACGGAAAGGAATAATATAATGCACTCTAATTCAAAATCTGAGAGCTACGCAGCAGCGGGCGTTGATATTACTGCCGGCTATAAAGCTGTTGAACTTATGAAGAAGCATATAGCTCGCACCAAGAACGAAGGTTGTCTTGATGATATCGGCGGCTTTGGCGGATGCTTTGGGCTTAATCTTTTTGGAATGGAAGAGCCTGTACTTGTTTCCGGTACAGACGGATGCGGCACAAAGG
>JAGBGV010000213.1 GCA_017935805.1 Clostridia bacterium
CGGAGTCTTTAGTACATTTCGTTGTTGTTCAATTTTCAATGAGCTATCTCGCTGCCGCGTGGACAGCTTTATTATTATATCACTACCAACTCTCTTTGTCAATATGTAAATAATATTTTTTTCGTCAAAAAAACATAAAATTTTCGCCTGCGAATTATGCAAATCCACAGGCGATGTGTATTAGTTCGGATAAATAACCGATATTGGCCTCTTCCCTTTGACAACACAAGCGTTCAGCATCACAGCACCTTCGCGCCTTGTTTCATCCAGAATCCTATACAGATCTGAGCGTTCAATCACGGTTTCATGCATGATAAGACAGTAAGATCCCTCGCCAACCTTGTCAACGATTCTGTTAGCTATATCACAAAGAGCTTCCGAATCCATCTCACAAGGAATCTCATCGCACTCTTCGGCATCAAACACACACAAGAAGTCTTTGAACTTTTCGTCATTATCGCACACGATAAGCCCTAAATTGCGTTTATCAATGCCCCGCATGAACCAATCCGTAAGAAAAGCTATCTCATAAGGATTCAAGTTTCCGATCCCACGGTATTGTTCGAGAATCATGTCGCTCAACGCATCAAGACGTGACGCCAGATACTCCGCGCTGGCTTTGCCTATACCGTGTACCCTTTGCAGGTCTTCAGCAGATGCGCGCAGTACATTTTCCAGGCTCCCAAATTCGTTTATCAAAAGATGAGCCGTTTCGTTTGTGTTCACACGAGGTATGCACTCAAACAACAGCTGCTCCAGCACTTCGTGAGCATGGTATCCGTCAAACCCATCTCCGTTGAACCTTGTTCTCATCCTTGAACGGTGATCCGCATGTAACGGTTTGTTCTTCTGTGCCATATTAATCCAAATTAACACCTACAGCCTTCATGTACATCTGGGACCATGCAGTAGAGTTTGCTGCCTGGATATTATTGACAAACACGATGTCTGTGATGTCATAATCCTTGAAGTGTTCAAAGATGTTCATCGAAGTGTGGCGAACATCAACGACAAAGATATTACCGTAATGCTCACAGAGGTAAGGAACGAATGCGTTTCCGAAAGAGTCCTTAAGAACGATAATATTTCTGTCCTGAGGATTTTCAGGCACGTTGATTACTGTATACGGATGGTCTCCGGAAATGAAGGAGAGGTAATTTCTGTGACCGCGCACGATACTGGAATCATAGTTATATATTCTGCCGTATGCATCGGTGATGGTCATTGTGTGCTTCTTTGTGGGATAGAACACCTCAACGGAATCCTTGAATGTTGCAACCTCTGGGTCACCTGTATACTGATACATGCTTCCAACGTAGGTTTCGGTGAGAATTTCGTATTCAAACTCATCAAGAGGTGTGGGTTCAAATCCAACTGACTCCGCGAATGCCGCATATGCATAGTACGCGCCGCGTCCGGTCCAATGGTGGTCGCTCTTGAAGAAGAGGTACTCGCTGCGATGGGCGTACATTTTGGGATATACATTGACAAAGTTCACCGATGGGTCGGCAAGCGCCTGAATTTGATTAATAATCACACCTTGGTCTTTGATTTTTGATGTGACAGAAGGATTGTCAATAACCATCGCAGAAACAGGAGCGACCACCATGCTTACTCGCACGTCTTCACCAAACAGCTTCTTATAATAAAGACCTGTCTGTGCGTATGTTTTTGCCCCGTTTTCAACAAATGCTGCGTGGGTATATACTGCATCGCCGTATTTAAACAGACCATTTGGCAGGAAATCCGCCTCTGTGTTACTCTGGTTATCAGCAGGAATGAAGATTTCGGAAACTGTAACGGTGCATTCCGCACTGACTCCGTTTTCAGCTTCACAGGTGATAACACATTCGCCGATATCATGAACCTTAACGGAAACACCGCCGGCTTCATTGATATTAATAGTTGCCACTTCCGGATTGGACGCAGACCAGCGAACCCTTGCGCCGCCCCTTTCGTAGGTTTTGAGAGTAGCAGACAGAACAGCTCCGCTTCCCACCGTCAGTTTAAGAGAATCTTTCGAAAGTGTAATAGTTTCAATCTCAACCGGCTTCACGACAATTCTTCCGATGACCTCTAATATGTCGCCGTTTTCCAGCTTTTCAGCACCGGGCAGGATCACTTTATCTGTAGGTGTCGTTTCGTCCGGCTCCTCCGTCTCAGGCGCATCTGTTTCCGGAGGATCAGTTTCGGGGGCTTTTGTCTCGTTGTCAAGGTTATTCAGCGCATCATTGATAAGATCGCTATAGTCTTTTTCGTCTTTGTCCACGGGTGTCTCGAGAATAATAAACTGATCACCGTCACCGATTGTATACTTGACTCCGCGGAGAGTATCTATCTGCTTCGAAAGCTGAACGAGGGTATCTCTGCCGATGAATGTGTCGGAAATAAACGTGGATATTCCGGAGAAATACGAGCCGTCCGCAAGTGCGGATAATGTGAACTTCGGAAATTTCGCAAGCTCACGGTTTTCAAGCTCTGACACAGTCGGACGGTCCGGCTGCGCTATATTTATAACCACTACCCCGCCAAGCACAACAAGCACAAGGCAGAGGCAGATAATATCAATTACTTTTTTCAATTATATCATCCCTTCTGAAATAACAACAATGGATCAGAATCTGAAGTACAAGAACGGGCTATAGCTGTTGCCTGCAAGCATCATTGTGCATACTGCAAACACAGCAATAATGAATATTGTCTTAAAGAGTCTCTCCAGTGAATAAGGCAGAAGTTTCTTTTCTCTGAGGAATCCGGCTATCGGCTTTGCAATAGGCACTGCCAGCACAAGTCCTGCGGCGAGGAGGAAGATATTGCCCATCACAACGGAGTTTGTCATGATGTCGGTCAGTCCGCTTGTTCCAACTCCAAAGAGGTAACCGAGGTTTTTGACAAGATCCTTGTCAAAGTAGAAGATTGCAAAGCCGAATACTGTTATAAATATTGTATAGGCGTGTGTTATAATAAATGACAGCACCTTCGGCATTTTATCAAACACTTTAAGCAGGAATTTCTTCTCGAGTATTAACCACAGAGCGTAGTAAAGTCCCCAGAGTATGAAGTTCCATGAGGCACCGTGCCACATACCTGTGAGGAACCAAACAACGATAATGTTGCGGAGGTGGTCATGACGGTTTCCGCCCAAGGGAATATACACATAGTCTCTGAAGAATGTTCCGAGAGATATGTGCCAACGTCTCCAGAACTCTGTTGCACTTCTCGAAATGAGCGGATAGTTGAAGTTTTCGTTGAACTTAAAGCCGAACATCTTTCCAAGGCCTATTGCCATGTCGGAGTATCCGGAAAAGTCGAAGTAGAGCTGCAATGTAAAGAACAACGCCCCTATCCATCGGGATGCAACCGTAACATCGGAAAGTCCGTACAGCGAAGATACAACCGCGTCACAGTTATCAGCGATCATTACCTTCTTTGCAAGACCGATGGAGAAGCGGAACAAGCCCTCGTTGAAGTCAGCAACTTTCACTCGCCTGTCTGCAATCTGATGGGCGATATCTTTATATCTTACAATAGGACCTGCAATAAGCTGCGGGAAGAAGGAAACATACAGAAGCAAGCTGAAGTATGAACGCTGTACTTCTGTGTCCCTGCGGTATACGTCTATTACATATGACATCGTCTGGAATGTAAAGAAGCTGATACCGATAGGCATTGTAAGTCTTACTACAGGAATAGATGCCGCAAACAGCGTATTCACAGTTTCTGTGAAGAAGCCGAGATATTTATACACAACAAGCACGCTTAGGTTGGCAATTATAGCAAGAACAAGCCAAAATGTTCTCAGTCGCCGTGACAGTGTATTATGAATAAGAAGACCGAATAAGTAATCTGCGAGCACAAGACCGATCATCAAAAATACGCAAACAGGCTCGCCCCATGCGTAAAACAAAAGCGAAAAAGCCACCAGGACAGCACGTCTGTAGGCGTCGTTTTTGATCACGAAATATGCCAGCATCAGCAGCGGCAAGAATATATATATAAATAACAGATGAGAGAATACCATCAGATCGACCTTTCGGGATATTGTGAAATGATACTATACTTTTTTCACTTGCGTAATAAAAATATTATAGCATTATTTTTCTGCTTTGTAAACCACATTTCGACAATGTTTTTAAGTTTACACAATGGAAATAATTAGTCTGCTTTTATCGCCTCGTACAGCTCATCTGCATCACAAGCAAATACTGTTCCGCCCATAGATTCAAGATACTCGCGGTCGCGGAATCCCCAAAGTACGGAGATACAGTCCATACCGGCGTTTTTAGCTGTTTCAATGTCAACCTCCGAGTCACCTACATACACACATTCGTCGGTATCAACTCCCATATCCTCCGCAGATTTGATTACGGTGTCGGGATAGGGTTTTTTACGAATACCCTCCGCTTCCCTCTCGCCGCACACGTTTTCGATCTCGGGAAAATACTTTTTGCAAAGCTCAACTGTCGAGAGGTGTATTTTGTTTGATACAACGGCAACCTTTACGCCGTCCGAGATCAACTTAGCGATCAGCTTAACAACACCGTCGTATGGTTTTGTTTTGATCTCGGAATGGTCCTTGTAGTAACGTCTGTACTCTGCAATTGCTTCATTTCTGTACGGATCATCTGCTCCGCCCGGCAAGCACAGCTCAATGAGTCTGTCAACTCCGTTACCCACAAACCGTCTTACCTCGTCCCGCGTTCTTTTCGGATATGAGAAAACATCCATTGTATGGTTAACAGAATCCCACAAATCATCAAGTGTGTCAAGAAGTGTTCCGTCAAGGTCAAATATAACTGCTTTATATTTATATGATATGTTCATTTCGATCACCTATAAACAAAAAATTTAGTAACTGTTTATATCTGTCAGTCCAAATATACATTATATACCATTCCCACTTCAAAGTCAAATATTCACTTGCATTTTTCAAGCATTTTTTTAGCTCAAACTATATAATCAGACAAAAAACAACCGTCTTTTACCTTGTCGGCAAATCGACGGCTGTGTTATTCTGTAAAAATTTGTCACGCCTCGGCTAAAACTTCTTCCCGTGCTTTTTTCTTAATTGAATGAAGCTTAACAAAGTAGAATATCGCGTGGGCAATAGTTGTGAGTATCCACGACACAGGATACGAAATATACACCGATGCAAGAGTGTTGTATGCTCCGAAAACGATCTTTACCCATGCTATTCTCAAAGCACAAGTACCAATTATTGCGTTTACCATCGGTGCAAATGACATTCCAAGTCCTCGCTGTGCCCCAACCATTACCTCCATGACTCCACAGAGGAAATACGTGAGCGCAATATACAGCATTCGTTCTTTTCCATATGCTATTGCAAGGTCAAATCCTTCGGCGTTCTTGTCAAGATACAGCGACAAAAGCTCTTCACCGAAGAAATATGTCAGATATCCAAACACAACACCTATTACTACAACAAGCACGAGGCAAGTCACAAGCACCTTGTTGATTCTGTGGTACTTTCTTGCACCAACATTCTGTCCGACAAAGGTAAGTGTCGCGTGATACACAGAGTTCATTGCCATGTAGGTAAATCCCTCAACATTCGCAGCAGCCCCGTTACCCGCAACAGCAAACTCCTTGAACGAGTTGATTGAGGATTGTATGAGCACGTTTGAGAGTGAGAATGCGATGCCCTGAAGACCGGCAGGAAGTCCTACACGAATGATCTTATTGAGCTTGTCCTTATAAATACGCATCTCACGCCACGAGAAGTGCGCGCAGTCTGTTCGTCTCATGAGATATACGATAACGCATATTGCGGAAACATACTGTGATGCAATAGTACCCACACCTACTCCGACGACACCCAGTCCACGCTCACCCAGCCCGCATCCGATAACCAGAGCAAGATTGAGTATTACGTTAAGTATACCTGCGGCGGTAAGGAAGTAAAGCGGCTTCTTTGTTTCACCGATAGAGCGCAGAATAGACGCACCGAAGTTGTAGACCATATTCGCGGGAGTGCCGAGGAAGTATATCATAAGATATAGCTTCGATTTCTCGATAACGTTTTCCGGAGAGTCCATCCATTCGAGGAATGTTCCAGAAAGAGCAAACCCGATTATTCCGACAGCGATACCGCAGATAAGGCTAAGCATAATAGAGGTGTGGATCGTGCGATGAACACCTTTATAGTCCTTTGCACCGTAGTCATGAGCCACAGTTACTGCTGTACCTACGGAAAATCCCATAAATACGTTCAACAGCAGATTTACGAGAGAATCAACCGATGTTACTGCTGCAAGAGCGTTCGGACCGTCCCATCTGCCAACAACGATACTGTCTGCTGCGTTATACAAAAGCTGCAGTATGCCCGTCAGCATCAGTGGCAATATAAATTTTATTATTTGAGGAGTAAGCGGCCCCTCAGATAGGTTTTTGTTTTTTGCTGTGTCCATAGTTTTACCTGAGTATTGCGAATTTATTTTGCGAGCCAGTCCTTATGCTTCAGCCAGTTTACGAGAAGACCGGTCCACTGAGCCACCTGCGGATTATCGTCAGCAAGACCAAGACCGTGATCCCCTCCCTCGAGAATGTGAAGCTCGTGAGGAATATGGTGCTTACGCAAAGCCTTACCGTAATTATAGCTTCCGTTGATGTTAACACAAGAATCCTCATATGTCGCCCAGATGAATGCAGGCGGTGTTTCGTCAGTTACCATCAGGTCAACATAGTAGTCAACATGGGGTTTATCGTGAACAAGATTCATGAAGCAGCCGTATACAGCCTGGTCTTCCGAATCAACTTGACGGATAACAGGATAACAAAGAATTGTTGCATTTGGAACAGGATCAATGCTGTCGAGCTCGTCCGCACCCTCAAAGTCGATTGGCTTACGGTAGTTTGCCACAAGCGCCGCAAGGTGACCGCCGGCAGAAGACCCCATAACTGCGATCCTGTCAGGATCTACCCCATATTTTTCAGCATTGGCGCGGACATATCTCACCGCACGTCTTGCGTCGAGAAGCTGGATTGGGAATCTGTATGGATTTACTCTGTATTCGCATACGAATGCGTCCATTCCCTGAGAATTGAGGAATCTCGCATATCCTTCCCCTTCCCATGCGCTTCTGAAACTATAACCGCCGCCCGGGAAGATC
The DNA here is from genome assembly GCA_017935805.1 of Clostridia bacterium. The sequence continues at coordinate 7,131 of JAGBGV010000213.1, forward strand.
ACACAGGTTGCACTTGTTGTTTTGTTTTCGGCAGGATAGTACTCAAGCACGGGCTCCTCGCCTTCAAGTGCAGGTACCTTGTCCCAAAGATGAATTATCTCCATGTTCCGCCCTCCTCGGGAAGCCAACCCATATGCCTGAACCAATTATGCAACAGTGTTGTCCACTGGTGTACATAATCCCATCCGTTTGTAAGTCCGAGTCCGTGTCCGCCTTTTGCGAAGACGTGCAGTTCGTGAGGGATATTATGTTTGCGAAGCGCTGTCGCATAAAGATAAGCGTTGATTACATTCACGACCGGATCTCCGGATGTGTGCCAAATAAATGCAGGGGGAGTTGTATCCATGACAAGATTGTCGGGAGCAACAGATTCGAAGTCTGTATGATCTCCGCACAAGGTCCGATAACATCCCTCGTGACCAACACCTGTCTCATCCGGATGATGAGTAACAGCATAGCACATTACTGTGGCGTTCGGTATAGGGTCGAGCTTGTCAATTTCATCACCGATCTCAAGCTCAATAGGAGCAGTATATGTTGATACCAACGCCGAAAGGTGCCCGCCGGCAGAAGATCCCATTACTGCAACTCTATCCGGGTCAATGCCGAATTTTTCAGCATTGGCTCTGACAAAACGAACTGCACGTCGAGCATCAAGCAACGGAATCGGGAACTGATGCGGCCAAACGCGATACTGGCACACAAAAGCATCCATTCCAATGGAGTTGAGGAATAACGCGTAGTCGGCACCCTCGTGCTGGGCTCTGTGGTTATATCCTCCACCGGGGAAAATTATAACCGTTGCACCTGTTTTCTTGTTCTCTGCAGGATAGTACTCAAGTACAGGCTCTTCGTAACACATACCCGGAGCGTTATCCCAAAGCTTATAAGCAGTCATTGTACACCTCTCTGATTCTCAAGTCATGGCAAAATCCCCGTCAAAATAACGGGGATCGTTTGTTATCTGTTTGCGAGCCTTGCTACTATTGCGTTTAGCTCATCCATCTTTGCTTCGATCTCAGCTACAAGCTTAAACTGTGTTCTGCATCTTACGAGATTGTGCTCGGGATAGTGAGTCTTGAAGTATACGTCACCATTGAGGTAGTCTGCAAGGAAACGGAGTCCGCATTCAAGAGTCATCAGCTTGATTGAGAAAGGAAGCAGTTTCAGCTCCTCATCGGTGATTGAAGGAAGCTCTTCGATAAATCCGCGAGTGAATGCCTCAAACTTCTCTACATCAAACCAAATCTTGGAAAGATCGGGTTCGTCTTCAGCACCGGAGGATCCACCGAAGCGAAGTGCATCGCCGTAGTCGTAAAGAAGTGAACCGGGCATTACTGTATCAAGGTCAATCACGCATACGCCTTCTCCCGTAACGGGGTCAAGCAGTACGTTGTTCAGCTTTGTGTCGTTATGAGTAACGCGGAGAGGAATTCTTCCCTCAGCGATAGCGTCAACAACAACAGAACCGTCAGCTTCTCTGTCAAGGACAAACTTTATCTCATCCTGAACATCCTTTGCACGGCCTGCCGCATTCTTCTCCACAGCTTCCTTGAACTGTCTGTATCTGTCCTTTGTGTTGTGGAAGTTTACGATAGTCTCGTGAAGTGTTTCGGCAGGATAATCCGCAAGCATATTCTGGAATTTACCGAATGCCTTTGCTGCGTTATAAAGCTGACTTGAATTTTCAACTATTGTATAGGACACAGCATTGTCGATGAATTTGTATACACGGTAGTAGTCACCGTTTTCGTCAACATAATAAGGAAGTCCGTCGGTAGTCTTTACGAAGGTGAGTGTTTCTCTGTCAGGATCTCCGCCGGCTGCTTCAATTTTCTTGCGAAGAAAATCTGTAACTCCCATTATGTTTTCCATAACATACTCGGGATGAGGGAAAACAGTTTTATTTATGCGCTGTACAATAAACTTACCGGGAGTTTCAACAAGGTATGTATCGTTTATATGACCGTTACCGTATTCGGCAACATCAAAGCCAAGATCAAAATTCTTTAGCATAGCATTGAATGCGTTGTTCATATCATGCACCTTTCTTGATTATTGTCATTTTTTCGTGATCTCGCAGATATTCAATGTATTATATCACAGAAATAATGAAAAGTAAAGAACAAAAAAATGAATTTGCTGATAATTTGTTGTACTTTCTATAAGAAACCCTGTATTGACAAACGCTCTTTTGAATGATAATATATATTATACATCAACTGACACAGAGTGAGGTGAACATAATGATCGTGGTTAACTGTCTCGGACATAGCGGATTTACTGTTGAATCGGAAACTCATATGCTTATTTTTGACTATTCGGAGGGTAATATTACCCGTCTGCCCGAGAACAAAAAGCTGTACGTTTTTATAAGCCATGCTCACAGCGATCATTTCGATCCACGTATCTTCGGCATCTGCAAAGACCATCCTTATGTGAAGTTTGTTGTGTCTGACGATATCAAACGCAGTGACGTTACTTCATACGGTGTTGAGGATTATGTTGTTGC
>JAGBGV010000214.1 GCA_017935805.1 Clostridia bacterium
CACTCTCCCTCAGTCACCTACGGTGACAGCTCCCTCCCGGAAGGAGCCTTTTTCTGTCCAAATTTGCTCGTCAATTTTCTCCTCATCGGCAATAGCCTCTACTAAACCACGCGACTATCGCGTGGTTTTCGGTATACAACAAAAACAACCGCAGGTTTTTCTCCTACGGTTGTTGTTTTTTTGTTCACTTATAATTTCTGAATCATCATGCCGCCGTCAACGCCGATAACCTGACCGGTGGTGTAGCCGAGATAGCCGTCAGCAAGTGCGAGAACAGTCTTGCCTACGTCCTCAGGCTGACCCATGCGAGCGATCGGGCAAAGTCCTTCATCAATGAGACGTTCGTATTTTTCACGCACACCTGCGGTCATATCCGTTGCGATAACGCCCGGACGAACCTCATATACGCGGATACCGTACTCGGCAAGTCTGTCAGCGTAAAGTGTTGCCGCCATGGAGAGTCCTGCCTTGGAGATGCAGTATTCACCGCGGTTCACGCTTGATACGGTTGCAGAGATGGATGTGATGAAAATAACGGCGCGCATTGCGTCGGTTTTGGTTTCAGCCATTCTCTTTGCAATCTTCTGTGTAAGGAAGAATGTGCCGCGGAGATTGATTCCAAGCACTCGGTCAAAGCTTTCTTCGCTCATGTTGAGCATATCCTCGCGAACATTCGGAGCTACGCCTGCGTTATTCACAAGCACGTCAACCTCGCCAAGTCCCGCGAATGCTTCTTCGGTAATGCGAACTCTGTCCTCTTCCTTTGAAATATCACCGCTTACATAAAACGATTCGGGAGAATATGACTTCAGCTCGTCGAGATATTCAGCTACAGCTTCGGCAGGTCTTGTTCCAACCGCGCATACTGTATATCCCGCTTTAGCCAAGGTGATGGAGATACCGCGACCGATACCTCTCGCCGCACCTGTTACGATAGCGCATCTTTTTGAGTTTTTCATAGTCGCACCTCTTTATTTTGCGAATACTTTCTGATAAATATCAAGATAAGGATCACGGTCTCTGATGGGGCATCCTGTGCAGGACATTGCTCTCATAAGAGACGTGCATTTTGAGCAGGTCAGGCAAACCTTGCGCTCGTCAAGCTCACCCTTTTCGATAATATCGCGGGCAAAGTCGGGATATGCAAAGGTCATTCGTCCGAAGCCTATAGCATCTGCCATGCCGCTGTTCTTAACCGCCGCACCAACGTTGGGAGCAAACTTTCTGAGGTAAGAATAGCCTGTACCGATAAGTGTGATCTCGGGAACAGCCGCCTTCATGTGAGCCGCCGCATTAATGAGACGTTCAACCCCCACAAGTCTTTCTTCCGGAGGCTCGTATCCGCCGTTATCATAAGGTCTGTTTACATGAGGATTATAGTAAGGCGTGCCGAGAGTCATGTCAACAAGTCTCACGCCGCACTCATACATTATTCTATAGAGCTTGTCCGGCTCTTCCCAGTCGATCTTCAGGTAATCGTCACGGTCAGCCGCAAATCCCCAGGGATAAGGCATGCAGTCATAAGGACCAAAGCGGGAGGAGAGCACAAAATTCTTGTCACACCATACAGCCGCCGCTTTCATTGAGTCAACAAACAGTCTTGTTCTATTCTCGAATGATCCACCGTATCTTCCCTCGCGGTTATAAGCGGAAAGAAGCTCGCTGAAGAGATACTTGTGACAGCACTTTACATCTGCGCCGTCAAAACCCGCCTCTTTTGCAAGTCTTGCCGCCTCACCGAACTTTTCAGCCAACGTGTCAAAATACTCGTCTGTTGCAACGGGATAGTCGGGATCTATATTGAACTTTTCGTTCATCATGGGGTTGTGGTATGCGATAACCGGTTCGGGAACATTGTGAGGCTTTGACACTCTGCCCGAATGGGTAAGCTGAAGAATAACAGGCACACCGCCGGATTTCTCATGCATTACCTCTGCCATCCGCTTGAAGGAATCGAGATTGTTCTCGTTTATCCAAAGCTGACCTGTATTTGTTCTCCCCTCTTCAACGACCGCAGTTGCCTCGCACCAGATAAGTCCTGCGCCGCCTTCAGCAAAGCGGGTAACACGGCGCATTGTAAGTTCGCTTGGTGAGCCATCCTCTTCGGAGTCAAAGCCCTCCATGGGATGAACTGTCAGCGAATTATGCATTTCAACATCTGTGTCAGTTATCTTTACTCTTTTGCCGAGGCAGGATGTATCATCGGAATATGGAAGCGTAACTCCCGCCGCATTTGCCGCCTCGAGAAGAGCTTCTTTTGTTTTATATGTAAATTTTGCTGCCATAATTACCTCACGCCATTGTTTCAAGCATTTTCAGCGATACGCCGTAACGTGTAGCCTCACCTGCGTCATATGCTTTACATTCTTCGTACATGAATTCAGCCATTCTGTGAACCTCATTGCCTATAGAACCTGCAATGTGAGGGGTAAGGAACACGTTATCAAGAGTGTAGAGAGGACTGTCAGCCATCGGGGGCTCTGGATCTGTTACGTCAAGCACCGCCACTCTTGTGGGAACGTCACGGAGTGCCTTGATCATATCAGCTTCAACCACCTGAGCACCGCGACCTGTATTGATAAACACCCCGTGAGGCTTCATCAGATCAAACAGCTTGCCGCTAAAGATTCCTACTGTCTGTGGATTATTTGCGATATGATTGGAGATAACGTCACTCTCCCGGAACAGCTCCTCAAGACTAACCTTTGTCACACCAAGCTCTTCTGCTTTTTCGTCAGGCAGGAATGGGTCAAAAACAAGAACTGTAACTTTGTCAAGTGTTTTCAGCTTCTCGATAACAAGTCTGCCGATCATGCCCGCCCCTGCGATGCCAACCTTCACCTCATAGTTACCGGGGAATGCAAGAGGCAAATTACGCTCGGACCAGTCTGCACCGCGATGCTGTCTGTGTAGTCTCTGGAAGAATCCCTTTGTAGCGAGGATTATCTGTGCAAAGGTGTATTCCGCAACAGGAACAGCATTTGCCGCCCACGCGCTGAACACATCAATGCCTTCTTCAAGAAATTCTCTTGCAAAATACTGAACGGAGCCTGCTCCGTAGAATACAGCCTTAAGGTTCGGGAGATATTCTCTTATTTCTTCTCTTGTCAGAGTCATCATACCCCATGTGCTGAAAGCATAGTACGCACGGGAGAGGATATCCTTGTATTCGTCAAACTCTTTTTTCGAGATGACATTATCTGTTTCAAAATTGAGGAATGTATGAAGCTTTTCACGAACAGAGGGGCAAAATACGTTTCCGAGTGTTCCCTTCCATTCTCCGAAAAAAACTGCGTTTCTCATGGTGTACTCCTTTGCTTAGCCTCCGAAATAGTACTTGCCGAAATCTTCGAATTCAAGTATATCGGAAATTATA
>JAGBGV010000215.1 GCA_017935805.1 Clostridia bacterium
AACCCCATCGTTGCTCACGAGTATCTCGGTAAGGACGTTAAGGGCAAGGATGTTATCGTTGTAGACGATATGATCGCATCCGGTGACTCAATTATCGACGTATCCCGTCAGCTCAAGGAGAAGGGCGCAAAGAGAATCTTCTTCTTCGTAACATTCGGTCTCTTCACAAGCGCATTTGATGTATTCGACAAGGCATATGCAGAGGGCCTCTTCACGAAGTGCTTTACAACTAACCTTATCTACCATCCCGAAGGACTCATGGAAAAGGAATGGTATTCTGAAGTTAACATGTGCAAGTACGTTGCGCTCATGATCGACACACTTAACAAGGATCGCTCTATCAGCACACTTCTCAATCCTGTTAAGAAGATCCACAACATCCTTGATGAGCAGAACAAGAGAACACAGATCCAGCAGAAGCTGATTAAGTAATAAACAACACTAACCGGAGAAAATATGCAGAACTTCAAACTTTTAACAGCATCAAAGATTGCTGACGCAATAGCTGAAATTGCTCCGGAAGCCGGTTTTACAAAAGAAGATATTGTAACAATGCTCGAATATCCCCCTGATACAAATATGGGGGATTTGGCTTTCCCGTGCTTCCGTTTATCTAAAACCCTCCGTATGGCACCTCCGAAGATCGCCGCTGACCTTGCAGAAAAGACGGCTGACTTCGAGTTCGGTACATCTGCGGCAGTAGGCGGATATCTTAACTTTAAGGTGTCAAACGAGTACCTTACATCCGCTGTACTTACAGAAATTGAGGAAAAGGGCGACAAATACGGCTCATCCGACATGGGTAAGGGCAAGAACGTGGTGCTTGACTACTCCTCTCCCAACATCTGCAAGCCCTTCCACATTGGTCACCTCGGTACAACTGTTATCGGACATTCTCTCAAGCTCCTTCACGAGTTTGTTGGCTACAATTGCACAGGCATCAACTACCTGGGCGACTGGGGAACACAGTTCGGTAAGCAGATCGCCGCATTCCGCAAATGGGGTGACAAGACTGTCATAGACGAGGGCGGTGTTGACGAGCTTGTAAAGCTGTATGTTCGCTACAACAACGAATGTGAAGAAGATCCCGCGCTGAAGGATGAAGCAAGAGCAGAGTTCAAGAAACTTGAGGACGGCGACGAAGAGAATCTCGCACTGTGGAAATGGTTCGTCAGCGTATCTCTGAACGAGTACCAGAAGACATACAAGCAGCTTGGTATTGAGTTCGATTCCTATAAGGGTGAGTCATTCTACACAGACAAAATGCCCGCACAGGTTGAAAAGCTCCGCCAGTCAGGTTTGCTCAAGATCGACGACGGCGCATCTATCGTTGACCTCTCCGACTATAACACGCCCCCTTGCCTTATTCTCAAAAAGGACGGCTCCACTCTGTATCCTACAAGAGATATAGCGGCGGCAGTTTATCGCAAGGAAACATACGATTTCGATAAATGCATCTACGTTACATCCTCCGCACAGAGCCTCCACTTCGCACAGTGGTTCAAGGTTGTGGAGATGATGGGCTACGATTGGTTCGGCGGACTTGTTCACGTTCCTTACGGTACAGTTTCCATCGACGGTGCAAAGCTTGCTACAAGAACAGGTAACGTTGTACTTCTGAAGGATCTGTTCCGTCAGTCTATTGAAAAGGTTCAGGAGATCATGAACGAAAAGAATCCTGATCTCGAGAACAAGGACGACGTAGCAGAGGCTGTGGGCGTTGGCGCGATCGTGTTTAACTACCTCTACAACAGCCGCATCAAGGATATCAACTTCACTCTCGACCAGGCAATCAGCTTTGAGGGCAGCACAGGTCCCTACGCGCAGTATACTTACGCAAGAACCTGCTCTATCCTTGAAAAAGCGAAGGATGCGGGAATCGTCGCTGAGGGCGGCAACTGCACTCACGAAAGCGAAGCAGCACTGCTTAAAACTCTCTCCAGATTTGGCGAAAAGGTTGAGAATGCCATTGCCGAATACGAGCCCTCCATTATCACACGTTATATCATCGAGGTGTGCACAGCGTTCAACCGCTTCTACCGTGACTGCCCCATCGTTACAGCAGACGACGAAGCCGCAAAGTGCTTCCGTGTTCGTCTTACAAAGGCGGCACAGACAGTTCTCGGAACAGCTCTCCACCTTATCTGCATGAGAACACCCAACAAGATCTAAATAACTTACGAGGTTTATAATATGTCAGGACACAGCAAATGGAATAATATCAAAAATAAGAAGGCAAAGACCGACGCCCAGAAGGGTAAGATCTTCACAAAGATCGGTAAGGAGATCCAGATCTGCGTTCGTGCAGGTGGCGGTGACCCCAACTCCAACAGTAAGCTCCGCGACCTTATCCAGAAGGCAAAGGACAATAACGTACCCAACGATAATATCGAGCGCGCTATTAAGAAGGCAATGGGTGCCGATAGCGTGCAGTACGAAGAGATCGTTTATGAAGGCTACGGTCCATCCGGTGTTGCTGTAATCGTTGAGACAGCTACAGACTCAAGAAACCGCACAGCATCCGACGTTCGCCACTATTTTGATAAGTACGGCGGAAACCTCGGCGCAACAGGCTGCGTATCATATATGTTTGATGACAAGGGCGTTATCGTGCTTCTCCGTGAAGATAACGAAAACGCTGATGAGGATGCTCTCATGGAAGCTGCACTTGAAGCAGGTGCTGAAGACTTCTCATCCGACGAAGATACTTTCGAGATTACTACAGAGACACCCGACCTCTACGCTGTTCGTGATGCACTTGTAGCACTTGGCTATAAGATCGCATCCGCTGAAGAGGACAAGATTCCCCAGACATACGTTACACTCGACGATCCCGATGCTATCAAGAATATGAATCTCCTTCTTGAGCATCTTGAGGATAACGATGACGTACAGGAAGTTTACCATAACTGGGAAAACTGCGAAGAATAATCAGACATACACGCTCCCGAGACTGCACTGCGGTTTTCGGGAGTATTTTGTTTATTTGGAGGGAAGATAATGCCTATCATAAAAAACGAAATACCGATACTCGAGTTTGATACCGAGCAAACGGCAGTCATCGATCCCACACACGAAAAAATTGATTTGAAGCTCCCGAAGAAGTGCGTTTTTGCTTTCCTCGGTGAGTACATATCCGAATACGCAAGCAACGCAGAAGCCGTAAAAGTATCGGAGTTTCTCAGTATGACGAAACGCTATCCCATCTACGTGTTGAAATACAAAGGCGAGGAAATAACGCTTTGCGAAGCACCCGTTGGCTCGGCAGCATCGGCACAGATACTCGATTGGCTGATAGCTTACGGCGTGCGTGAGATCATCTCCGCAGGCTCATGCGGTGCTCTTGAGCCAATGGCCGAGGGTGAATTTCTCGTGCCGTATAAAGCCCTGCGTGACGAGGGAACATCCTACCACTACGCACCGCCGTCACGGTTTATGGAGATCAGCGAATCGGCAAGAGCAGCTATAAAAGCCGCAATAACCGACCACGGGATGAAGTATCGTGAGGTCATCACTTGGTCAACGGACGGATTCTTCCGTGAAACCAAGGAAAAGGTCGCTTATCGCAAAAGCGAAGGATGCTCTGTAGTTGAAATGGAATGCTCAGCTCTTGCCGCAGTCTCCGCTTTCAGAGGTGCAACGTGGGGAATGATACTCTACACCGCAGACAGTCTTGCCGACGTTGAAAAATACGACGAGCGCAACTGGGGCGGCAACGCATACGAATACGCGCTTAAACTGTGCCTTGATGCGGTAATTAAACTGTGAGGTGAGAAAATGTTACTTAAAACTGAAAGACTAACCATCCGTCATGTCGTAGCGGATGATTGGAAAAGCATAAAAGATATTTGGGTGGACTTTAACACTTCCACGCTTTCACAGTACGACAAACCGCACATCACCGATGATGCGGACGTTCAGCCGAGAATTGCAAAATGGGCAGGCGCAAACAGCGGCACTGAGCATATGTTTTTTGCTATCTGCCTTGGTGACACCGTTATCGGATATAGTGCCTTTAACACCCGAGAGAACGGACACGAGATTGGCTACTGCTTCCATTCCGCATATCACGGCAAGGGCTATGCAAAGGAA
>JAGBGV010000216.1 GCA_017935805.1 Clostridia bacterium
CTCATTTTCTCTTTGATGACAGCTTCTACAACCATCTGTTTGAATTCTCCTGTGTATCTTTTGTTCGGCTTTCCCTTAGGCATGAAAAATGCACCCCCTGTTTGGCGTTATGATTTATTATATCATATCGTCTAACTTTTGAGGTGCATTTCAGAGACGTTTTTTGAGTTATTTTTGTCAATTAAACAGCAGTGCGCTGGAAATACCGAAGTAAACAAACAGCGAAACCGCGTCAACTATTGTAGCGATAAACGGACTCGCCATAACCGCAGGGTCAAAGCCAAGCTTTTTTGCAATCATGGGAAGCATACATCCGATTATCTTTGCCACAAGAACTGTCACTGCGAGAGTAGCACTTACAACAAATGAAACAAGCACAGTTACGTCCATATTGCCCATAAGCAGTCGGTCAAACAGCATAAGCTTGCCGAAGCAAACAACCCCAAGAGCAACTCCGCACATAAGGGCAGTTCTGATCTCTTTCCATACGACTTTCGGAAGATCTCTGAACTCAAGCTCGCCCAAAGAAAGTGCACGAATTACTGTAACCGACGACTGTGATCCGGTGTTACCGCCTGTACCCATGATCATCGGGATAAACGCCGTAAGTACCACATGTACCGCAAGAGCAGTCTCAAAGCCGGTGATTATCATACTGGTAAGCGTGGATGACACCATCAAAAACAGGAGCCACGGAATCCTGTGCTTGAACAGTTCAAAGGCGGATGAGTGAAGATATGCCTTGTCGGACGGTGTCATACCACCCATGATCTCCATATCCTCAGTTGCTGCCTCTTCCATAACGTCCATAGCGTCGTCGAAGGTTACGATACCGACCATGCGGTTCTCTCCGTCAACAACAGGAAGTGCAATGAAGTTGTACTTCGAAAGGGTCTGTGCAACCTCTTCTTCGTCGGCAAGAGTGCTGACCGAAATAACATTTGTTTCCATTATCTCGTCAATGAGCGTCTCATCGTCATCCGCAAGAAGCAGGTCCTTGACCGTTACCATACCGATAAGCTTTTTCGCTTCGGTTACATAACAGCTGTAAATGGTCTCCTTGTCAACACCGGTACGCCTGATAGAGGTGATTGCATCTCCTACAGTCATTCCGGAGCGAAGGGATACGTACTCCGTTGTCATCATTGCCCCCGCGGAGTTTTCGGGGTAGCGCAGGATGTCGTTTATATCCTTACGCATTTCAGGTGTTGCCTGAGCCAGAATACGCCTCACCACATTGGCGGGCATCTCCTCAACGATGTCAACAGCGTCGTCAACATACAGCTCGTTCAGCACCTCTCGAAGCTCCGAGTCGGAAAAACCGTGGATCAAATGTTCCTGGTTGTCCGGCTCCATTTCAACAAATGTTTCTGCCGCGATCTCCTTCGGAAGCAAGCAAAAAAGCACAGGAAGCCTCTCCTGCTTCATTTCCTCAAACACTGCCGCGATATCTGCAGGATTCATTGTTACAAGAACATCCCGCAAAGTGGAGTATTTTTTACCGTCCAGCAATGCTTCAAGAGTGCTGCTGACGGTTACGTTGTATTCTGCCATGGTCTTATCCTCCTTGTAATTTAGAAAGGTCATACATGGGAAGCGGGCACAGCAGACTAAAGTATTAAATTATTTTTGCTCGGAAACGCACACGAAAAAGCATATGCGCTTCGCTATACTTCGGCCTGCAGATAAGCCGTTACTACCTCCAGCGTCCATGACGTTTCCTCCTTTTTTCTGTATTTGAATTTGGCATATTCGCCTTTTATTATTATAGCACTGCGGAGAGAGGTTGTCAACAAAAAATTCTCCTCACCGCGCGTGAGCACAGAGTGGGATAATACCCCCTCTCTAAACCCAAATATTATGTCAAACAAAAATCCTTACATAATATATAATAATTTGCCAAAAATATTTGCTTTATACTATTGACAAAGTATTCCCAAAGTGCTATAATAAACTTACCTCGGGCAGAGGGTTCTTTTTTTGTGCGCTCATATTTCGGTCATGATGTGAGTCACAGCCCTTGGCAGAGGGAGGTACAATATATGGTGGAGATAATGCTCGCCAAAATTATCAAGGAGGTGCCGAATAAATGAGAGTTAAAATCACTCTTGCTTGCACTGAATGCAAACAGCGCAACTATGACACAAAGAAAAACAAGAAGAACGACCCCGACAGACTTGAACTCAACAAATACTGCCGTTTCTGCCGCAAGCACACAATGCACAGAGAAACGAAATAATCGGATAAGGAGTTGTTGAATATGGCTGAAAACGAAAAGAAAACCGTAGCCGAAACTTCTGCAGAGAAGAAGCCCGTTAAGGCTAACAAAGCTAAGTCGGACAAGCCCTCTATCTGGAAGAGAATCGGCAACTGGTTCAAATCCGTAAAGTCCGAGGCAAAGAAAGTTGTATGGGCAAGCTGGAAATCAGTTCGTTCAAACAGCACTATCGTAATCGTAGCTGTTGTTATCATTGCTGCGGCTATTGGTATCATTGACTTCCTCTTCCAGAACGCTATCTTCGGTCTTGGCACTCTTATTAACTAAGTTGCCCCAAGATGTTTCCGATGGTTCGTTTGATTTGATGGAAGGATAATGAATAATGAGCGATATTAATGAAATGAACGAAGGCCTGCGTTGGTATGTTGCTCATACTTATTCAGGTTACGAAAACAAAGTAAAAACCAATCTGGAAAAGATCATCGAGAACAGAGGTCTCGGTCATCTTATCACAGATATCAGAATCCCGACGGAGATCATTGTTGAATCCGACGGAGGTAAGGAACGTGAGGTTGAATCAAAGGTATTCCCCTCTTACGTTCTTGTTAAAATGGTCATGACCGACGAGACCTGGCACGTTGTTAGAAACATTCGCGGCGTAACAGGATTTGTAGGACCGGGATCCAAGCCCGTTCCGCTTACAGAAGAAGAAACTGCGGCTATCATTAAGGATGAACCCGAAAAGACCACTGTACTCGCAATTGCTGTGGGTGACAAGGTCAACATTATTGACGGTGTATTCCGCGGCTACAGCGGTAAGCTTTCTGCTATCAACGAGGAGACCGGCGAGGTTACAGTTGTTGTATCCACAGTCGGACGTGATATCCCCGTTAACCTCGACAAGAAATATGTTGAGAAGGCTGCTGACTGATAAATAAAAGATCAGTTACGCAAGGATGAGCCTTATTCGTCCGACATGGCTTGGCGCAGGCCAAATTGCGTCGATAAAGTGGGAGGGAAATAAATAACTTTTCATGTTTCCCATCAGAAACCACATTTGGAGGTATATTTGCTATGGCAAAGAAAATTATTGGCTATATCAAGCTTCAGCTTCCTGCCGGTAAGGCTACACCCCAGCCGCCTGTAGGTCCTGCGCTTGGTGCTTACGGTGTTGCAATCCCTAACTTCACAAAGGAATTCAACGAAAGAACAAAGAATGACATCGGCCTTATTATCCCCGTTGTTATCACAGTTTACGCTGACCGTTCCTTCACATTCATTACAAAGACTCCTCCCGCACCCGTTCTTATTAAGAAGGCTTGCGGTATCGAAACAGCTTCCCCCACACCTAACAAGACAAAAGTTGCTAAGATCACTAAGGATCAGATTCGTCAGATCGCTGAGACAAAGATGAAGGACCTCAACGCAGGCTCCATCGAAGCAGCTATGAGCATGATCGC
>JAGBGV010000217.1 GCA_017935805.1 Clostridia bacterium
TCAAGCGGTCAAGACACCGCCCTTTCACGGCAGTAACGGGGGTTCGATTCCCCCACGGGTCATAAAAAACTCCTCGTACATCAGTACGGGGAGTTTTTTGCGTCTATGGGAGACTGAGAAGACCTATGAAAGTTTCAGGCTAACTGGCGAGTCTGAATCGCTATAGGGAAACTTTCAGCCGAACTTGTTCGGCAAGGGTTCAGATTCCCCCACGGGCAATCAAATTCAGTGAAACCGAGCGGGTCGGAGTTAGTCCGACTCCTGACCGAATAAAACATTCCGTGTTTTTTCGAGAGCGATTCCCCCACGGGTGGTCTGAGATGATATCTCACTGCGAAATGGTAAACAGGGAATAGAAATATCCTTTCTCTGCGATCAGGTCATCAAATGTTCCCGTTTCAACAATCGAGCCGTTTTTTAAGGTGATAATTTGATCGTATTGCTTTAGCAGACCTTCATCAAGGGAGTGGGTAACAACGATGCCGGTAACGTCCTTAAGCCCAAGGATTGCACTTGCAACTTGGTATGCAGTCTCAGCATCAAGCGCCGCTGTAGCCTCATCTACAAGAAGCACCTGTGACCTCTTCAACAGACTTCGTGCGATAGATATCCGCTGCTTTTCTCCACCGGAAAGACCGCTGCCATTTTCGCCGCAAAGATAATCTTCACCCTTCTCCCGGATCAGCGTGAGAAGTCCCGAAAGACGGATAGCTTCGTTGATCTGCTCCTCCGGGAAGCTTTGAAACATGGTGATGTTATCTCTGATGGTGGCGTTGAACACAAACACATTCTGCTGAATGATGCTCTGCAGCTCGTAAAGGTCGCTACTGTTCATATCCCGCAGTTCTGTGTCATCGTAGTTGATCTCTCCTTCATAATCTGAGTATGACGCCATGAGGAGATTGAGCAGTGTCGACTTTCCGCAACCTGACTGACCGACTATTGCGTATTTCTTTCCGAGCTCGAACCTACAGTTTATTTTTTTGAGCACTTTTTTGTCCGACTCGTATCCAAAGGACAGATCTCGAATATCAATACCGTCCACCAAGGGCTTTGCATCGCTCTCAGTCTCTTCTCTGATGTTTGTATTCAGAGAGGAGGCTGTTTTTCTAATGAGAGCAACTGCTGCCTTTCGTTCGGCAATACAGGTAGGAATGACCGCGAGGGGATTGATTACAAAGTTCATAAGCTGAACAAAAACTATTGCTGTGCCTGCAGTCATACCTTTGCCGGAAAATGCAAGATATGCAGCAATGATAAATACACCAAGCTGTGCTATTACACTTGTCATGGCTCCGATAGTGTTTATTATAATACCGATCTTTTGTTTCTTGCATTGAGCTTCTGCAAGGCCCCCGATATTGTCACGTAAGATCTTTGTCATCTGCGACTCTGCCTTAAATGACTTAATTACCGCAAATCCGCTGAGGGAGTCCTTCAGTGTCGAGGTGTATGTCTCGTTCTTTGATGATACAGCTTTCTCAGCTATTGCCATTTTATCGCCTGCAATGAGAGAGGCAATCATGGGCAGAAACGCGAGAAGTATTGCTGTCAAGGTAAGCATTGGACTGTACCAAAGCATAAGGATAAGACCGCCGATGAGGAACAAACAGCTTGAGACCATTGAGGTAATATTTTCGAGATACCCTTTTTCAATAGCCTGTATATCGTTTGTTAGTGCTGAAATGTATGTAGACGAATTCTCACCTGAGAATGCGGATATGTTTTTCTTTGTTATCTCCGCAAATACGTATTCCTTATATTGTGAAATACCGCGGGTGATGAATTTTGGGGACGCAATGAAGGAAATCAAGCCTGAGATGCCGATACCAATGACAGATGCCAGCGTGATGATCAACAAAGCGCCTAGAGAATAGCCTGTGTCTATTCCGCTGATCAGGTCAGTTATCTGCTGCAGGAGCCATGATACTACGAGATTGAGAAGCACGGTGAGAGTGACTTCGAGCAAAGAAAGAGCCAGATAACCGCAGTTTCCTCGATAAAACTGTTTTGTGTATGGACGAACATTTATTTTATTGCTGTCTTTTTTCATTGTGTACCTCCATTGGTTTCACTTTTTATCTTTTGCCAGATGGCGCCGAGGGTGTCTGTCATCCCGTTTGCCGCAATGTTCTCCTCTATTAATGCGATGACCGATTCACCCAAAGTATCGTATGCCACTGCCTTCCCCAGGTCTCCTACACAGAATTTTAGATTGGTGATGTCGTAGATGGGTTTTTGGTCAAATCTTTTCGCAACGGTGTAGGAGAGGCGCAAATACTCTTCAGCCTTTTTAGTTTCACCAAGAAGAAGAGAATGTGCCGCAGCGCCGCAGTAGCTGAGGGCAATTATCTTGTCCACACATGCCACCGCGTTCTTATCCACCTTCATTGACTCAAGAATATTCGTTAGCCACAGATATGCCTCGCATCCTCTCGCGTAGTCTCCTGCGTGATAATAATAGCTTCCGTAAGCCAGCATAGCCATAGCTGAGGTGTTCATTATGTTGAAAAATGAGCCTGACAGATATGGCTCCGCTTCTTTGATATCACCGCTTGGATTGATTCGAAAATAGTCGCTTCCGGTGTATGCCAGGGCGAGAATGGGATCGTAAATACCCTTGATGTTGTACTTTTGAGTATCTCCACACCCTTTTCCACGTTGCCGAGGGCTATATAGTGCTGGGCGATATCTCCCCGTATTACAGCCTCGTTAATCTCGGGAGAGGTATTTTGTTCCAAAAGTGTGATAGTCCGTTCGAGCAGTTCAATAGCGCGGCGCAGGTATTTGTGGTTGTTTTGTTCCCCGCCGGCAACGCCGTACAGAGATCCTGCTCGGTATACGATATAAAAGTTGTTTGGATATCTTAGCAATGCCTTCTCGGCTTCTGTGATAGCGTCGGCATACTTCTTTTGCCTCTGCAGTTCGAATATACGCTCGTCAAGGGCAGTGGCGCTACCGTTTTGAGCTTCAAATCCGATGAGTGCGTCAAGTGAAACTTCAAACAGATCTGCAAGCTGCAATAGCATTTCTATTTCAGGCGTGCTTCGTCCGTTTTCCCATTTGTAGACAGCGCCGACCGTGACACCGAGCGCTTCTGCGAGCTGCTCTTGGGTAAGTCCGCGCTCTTTTCTGAATCGCTTTATATTTTCATCAAGCATAATGCTCATAATAACCCTCCGCTTACGTTATAGCTAAATTATATCATGAAAAACCGTCGCTGTAAACTGATTTATAGTATAATTGGTATATAAATTAATATACCGATGGTGTTGGTTGCGGAAAAAAAAAAGCGCCCATGCTATCTGCACAGGTGCTTAGAAATAGTATTTCTGTGACCGATCACTTCTGCCTCAGTCTCTTTTTCTCGCGCTCGACAAGCCTGACTTCTGTCATAGTACTGAATCAGACCTGCTATAACATATTTTTGGATATTGCCATAGCTTTTCAAAAAATCGGACACAAACAAAACCGACACCCGAAGGTGCCGGCATTTTGTTATTCAGTTATGTAGTAAATCGCTTATATTCGATTAGCCCATGTAGAAGATGTTCTGATCCTTGAGCTCGTCGATATTGTCAGCATTGTACCAACGACCTGCGATACCAACGTCAGCAACAGCTTCGCCTGCAAGCTTCTTAGCTGCGAGTTCAACTGCCTTGTAGCCGATGTTGTAGGAGTCCTGTGCAACGGAACCAACGAGGAGAGCATAGTTAGCGCCCTTATCCTTGATCCATGTGTACTGGTTTGTACCAGCGTCGAAGCCACAGAAGAGAATGTCCTTGTAAGCAGCTGCGTTGTCAGATACTTCGGGGAATACTTCGTTAACAACACCTTCGTTTGTCATGAAGATAGCCTGTGCGCCCCATTCCTTAAGAGCTGTGAGACCGAGCTTGTATTCGCCTGCGTTGTTAGCCTTAACCTGAACGTTGATGTCAAGTGTGAAGCCGTCAGCCTTAGCGAGTTCTTCGATCTTAGCCTTGAAGCCGCCTGCACGGTCAATACCTGTAGCGGTGGAGTCGTGCTGGATGATACCAACCTTGTAGCCGTTTGCGAGAACGTTCTGTGCCTTGAGGTATGCATAGAAGTTTTCAGCTGCTACGCCTGCTGCTGCAAAGTTGTCAGTAGCAACGCCGCCGATTGTGGGGTCCTTACCTGCGGTGATGTCTGCGCCGCCGGAGTAGAGACCGGAGTCAAATTCAACAACGGGAAGTCCCTTGTCATATGCGGATGTAAGTTCATCAGCAAAGCCGAGACCGATTGTTGCGAGAACGATTGCCTTAACGTCCTTGTTGTTAAGAGCGGACTGAACCATTTCGCGCTGTGAGTTTACATATTCTTCACTTTCAGCAGTAGGACCACGGAATGTTACGGAGTAGCCATACTTTGCGCCTGCGTCTTCTGCGCCAGCCTTAACAGCCTGCCAGAATGCGTGGGTTTCGCCCTTAGCGATAACTGCGATTGTGCCGTTTTCGCCGCCCTTTTTGCCACAAGCCATAAGAATGCTGGAGCAAAGAACGAGAGCCAGTACGAGTGCCAAAACTTTAGTGAGCTTTTTCATGGGATTTCCTCCAATAAAAATTATTTTTTTATTTATAAAAACCCTGAAGTTTTTATACGAAATTAATGATGGGAATGCTTACTGCTCCTTTGCGGCTGCTTTAGCCTTTGCAGTCACATCCTTGAGACGAGCCTTCAGCTCAGCGAGCTCTGCATTGATCTTTTTCAGCTGTGCTTCAGTGCCCTGATCTTTCTTTGCGGAAAGAACGTAGTCTTTTTCAATGTTGAGCTCTTCGATCTTTTCCTTGAGCTCAGTCTTGAGCTTATCTTCCGCGGATTCGATCTTAACCTTGCTTGCTGCCTTCTTCTTGAGTACGTCGAGAAGAACTGCGCCAACTACGATAACACCTGTTACCGCATATGTAATAAATGTTGCGGAGAGGTTACTGTTGAACTCGAGAAGGAGGAAGTTGAGACCCTGACGGATAACAACGAGGATAAGTGAACCGAAGATTGAGCCTGCAACGGATGCTGCGCCGCCTGTTGTACTTGTACCGCCGATTTAAACACCTGCGATAGCGTCAAGCTCCATACCGTTACCGGATGCGAGTGTGAGGGAAGGGTTGGAAGCTGTGTAGAACAGAGCTGCGATACCTGCGAACAGACCGCCGATAGCGTATGCGATGATCTTGTACTTATCTGTATTGATACCGGAGAGGCGAGTTGCTTCTTCGTTACTACCGATTGCGAGGATGTAACGGCCGATCTTTGTCTTGTACATTACAACCATGCAGATGATGGTAAGAACCAGAACCCAAACGATACCGATCGGGATATTGTTGAGGTTTGTGAACACCTTCTGGAACCAGCCGGTGGTGGGGTACTTTACAGCAGATGAGAGACCTGTGATACCCTGTGCCGCAACAGCTGTGATACCTCTGGAGAGAAGCATTGTACCGAGAGTTGCAATAAAGGGAGCGAGCTTACACTTTGCTACAAGGAAGCCATTGAGGAGACCGAATCCAAGACCAACGAGAATGATGATCGGGATGGTCAGCCAAAGAGTACCGTCCTCGGGGCTAACGCCTGTACCGCAGATAGCGCCTGCGATAACGGGAGCACCGATACAAACCGTACCGATGGAAAGGTCGATACCGCCTGTTGCGATAACGAATGTTACGCCGAGAGCGAGGATCGCATAAGGTACGAGGGACTTACTCATAAGGAGCAGGTTGTCCGGACTTGCGAAGTTGCTGTTAACGAGTGTGAACAGTACAAACAGCGCGATTGTTGCAACTATAATAACGATATTCTGCTTACCGTTTGTGCTCATATACTTCAGCGCCTTGACACCGGTCTGACGAACGTGTCCGCGCAGATTGAGCTTCTTGTTATTATTTTTCATATCAGTTTTCCTCCCGCATTGTAGCAAGATGCATTATGTTTTCTTGGTTTGCTTCGGAAATATCGAGCTCGCCTGTCTTTCTGCCTTCGCACATTACCATTATACGGTCGCTCATACGAAGGATCTCAACAAGCTCAGAAGAGATCATTATGATTGCTTTGCCTTGCTTGGAAAGCTCGTTCATCAGTGTGTATATCTCACTCTTTGCGCCAACGTCGATACCGCGTGTGGGTTCGTCGAAGATCAGAATATCACTGTCCTGAATAAGCCATCTTGCAACGATAACCTTCTGCTGGTTACCGCCGGAGAGGTTTTTGAGTATCTGCTCCATTGACGGTGTTTTTGTACGGAGCTTTGCGTTGTATTCTGCTGTTTCGCTCTTCAGCTTGCCGTCATCAATGAATCCGCCGCTTGTGTATCTGTCGATGGAAGCGAGGGCTGTATTGTCGGCTACTGATTTGAGAAGCATAAGACCGTAGCGCTTTCTGTCCTCGGAAAGATAACCGATTCCGTGTCAAACGGCGTCAGCAGGGGTTTTGATGTCAACCTTCTTACCGTTTATGTAGATCTCACCGCTGTCGTAGGGATCGGCACCGAATATTGCACGTGCAACCTCTGTACGACCTGCGCCCATAAGACCGGAGAAGCCGAGTATCTCGCCGCGACGGAGCTTGAAGCTTACATCTCTGATGGTTCTGCCGCTGCAGAGATTCTTAACCTCCAGCACAACTTCTGCGTCGTCCGGAACTTCGCTGTGTGTCTTGGGTTCTTCGTAAACTACTCGACCGATCATCATATTAATGATCTCGTCCTTGGATATTTCATCGGTAACCGCTGTGCCCACATATTCACCGTCACGCATTACTGTAACTCTGTCGGAGATACGCTTGATCTCGTCCATTCTGTGGGAGATGTAGATCATTCCGATGCCTTTTTCTTTGAGATCGTTCATGATCCGGAACAGCTCGTCGATCTCGACCTGTGTAAGCGCGGCTGTGGGTTCGTCGAGGATCAGTAGCTTGCAGTCTCTTGATACGGCTTTCGCGATCTCAACCATCTGCTGCTTGCCGACGGTCAGTGTACCCAGGGTAGCACGGGGGTCGATTTTGATTCCGATGCGCTTAAAGAGCTTTTCAGTCTCTTTTACCATCTCTGCATCATTGATTAAGAGCTTGCCTGACATTGCTTCTCTGCCGATGAATATATTCTGTGCAACAGTCAGGTGGTTCATCATGTTCAGCTCCTGATGGATAACACTGATGCCCGCCGCTTGAGATTGTGCGATATTTTCAAAGTTTACCTGTTCGCCAAAGTATTCGATCGTGCCGCCGTCTCTCTTGTGGATGCCGCACAGCACCTTAATGAGAGTGGATTTGCCTGCGCCGTTTTCGCCCATAAGTGCATGGACTTCACCGGCTTTCAAATCGAAATTTACGCCGCGTAAAGCATGAACCCCGGAAAAATATTTCTGGATGCCTTGCATCTTCAGAATTGTCTGGCTCATTCCTTGTTTCCTTTCTGTGTAGTGTGCAATTTTGTGAAAATTCAGTAAAAAAATCATATTGTTGCTTTTATACAAACTCATTAAAGGTGTATTGTGCCTGTTGCATAAAAGAACCGATATTCATTGTGATTTTTAATGAAATCGGTAATGATTTTTTGTTGATACTGGTAAAATATCTTTTGACTATAGCTAATTATAACAAACTTCGCTAAAAAAATCAAGTGGTTTATAAAATTTATTGTATTGACAGCACAAAAATAATTGTGTACAATTGTATATACGAATAATTAGTGAAATTGACAATGGTAGCTGCGGCTACAAGAGAGGATCAGTATGGATAAGCTTATAGTTTTGCTTGAAACGGCGTTGCCTGTATTTTTGGCTTTGTTTATGGGGGTCATGTGCAGAAGCCGCGGATTCATTACCCGTGACGGAGTTGATACGCTGAAGAAGGTAGTCATCAATCTCACTTTGCCCTTTGTGCTCTTTGACGCATTTGCCAAGGCAGAGTACTCGCTTTCATCGCTGATACTTCCGGCGATAATTTTTGCGGTATGCTGCGTGGCTCTTGCCCTGGGCTTTTTGATAGTGAAACTGTCAAAGTCGGGCAGTAAGCTTGCTCCGTATCTTGCCTCGGGCTTTGAAGCAGGCATGCTTGGCTTTGCCTTGTTCGCGTTGCTGTTCCCGAATGAAAGCCTGTCGAGATTTGCCATGCTCACTCTCGGCCAGGAGTTGTTTGTGTTTACATTATATAAATCAATGCTCACAGGCAAGACCGGGCTTAAGGCAATCGGTAAGGATATAGTTTCCTCTCCCACTCTTATTGCGGTGATCGTGGGTATACTCTTCGGCGCAACGGGACTTTACGACCTGCTTGCAGATTGCGGAGTGGGAGGCATCATTGATTCGGTAACATCCATCATCTCAGCACCTACCGGAATGATAATCCTGCTTACTGTAGGATTTGACCTTGTGATCCGTGAGATACCGTGGAAGAAGACCTTCGGTATGATCGCTATGCGACTTGGCATTATGGGTGCGATGCTTGCGGTTGTGATACTGCTTAACAGAACTGTTCTGGACGGCATGATCTTTGAGGGCGCGGCTGTGCTGCTCTTCATTCTGCCGCCTCCTTACGTTATTCCGATCTTCGCTGACGAGCCGAATGAGCGTGTGCAGATCTCCTCATCCCTGTCTGCGCTTACGCTAATTACCATGGTCCTCTTTGGGGTGATGTCGGTGGTTATAAGCATTGCGTGATTTATTGACAGGCAAGCGGATTTGTGATAGAATTAGAGAAAATGATCGCGGAGGTACATATGAAATACGATCTTAAAAACTGCAAGAACGGCGAGGCGGGTGTATATCCAACCACCGTTGATATAAGCGTGAAGGACGGACTCATTACATTCTTCTTTGAGTGTGAAAACTGCCGATTCTTCTGCCCTTTTACAGGCTACAACAAGATACACTCAGCGGGTGACTCTTGTGAGATACTTATCGGTTCTGATCCCGAACGCAAGGTGTACTATGAGATCGAGATCAGCGCAAAGGGCGAGCTTATGATAGCGAAGATGACATATAACGGAGCTGATGAGACAGGCGAGCCTATTCTGGACATTGATTTTGAGGATGACTGCTTTGTTACAGCAAAGGTCGAGCCCTGGAAGGATGGATATACCTGCGAGGTTTCCTTCCCGCTTGAGAAGATCATGACAGGCGAGGGCGAGATATACTTCAATGCACAGCGTCTTGATACTGACGGTGGTGTATATGACAAGCATCTCTGGGCGCTCAGTCCTACTATGTTCCCCCGCTTCCACAGACCATGGTACTTCGTGTTCCTGAAGGACTATGTGAAATAATAAACCTAACAAAATCTCCGAATGGGGTGCATTGCCTCACTCGGAGATGTTTTTATTTCGCCTTATCCATGCCTCTGAAGCCGCAAATGAATCCTGTCACGTCTGCTGTGCAGATATCCCCACCGATGACCTTTTTCTTATACACTATCACGTTTGCCATGACCTCGCCGGAGTAGTCAGGATAGTTGGTGACGCGGAAGGTGTAGCGATGAACGGTCTTGCCACGGTATTTTGAGAGATCAAGACCTTGGTTCTTCTGAAGCTCGTTGTAGGAGTTGAGCACCTTGTCGAATTCCCCGGGTATCTTGATGTCCACCTCTTCAAGGGGAGTTTGCTCTACTTCCCAACCGAACTGTTCGAGGAATCCAATCACGTCCCCCACGGTCTTTATTTTTTCGTAATTGTATTTCTCCGCCTCAGCCGCCACCGCCTTGGTGGTTATTGGTGAGTATTCGGGAATCGCCAGCACTATGGCGCAGAGAACGGCAAGTGAGACCACTATAACGGTCACAAATTTCAGCGTATTGGCACGAACTGTGCAGATAAACATATGTACCTCCGTTGGTTTTCGGGTTATGGATGGTACATCATATTCGCGGGAGGGGAGGATTAGAACTGAAAAACAGCCTTCTCTTGTGAGAGAAGGGGGACCGCTTGCGGTGGATGAGTAGTCGATCGGATATCTATTCGTGTTGGCTGGGGGTTCCTTAGCTGGAGAATGATATCCTCACCTGCGATAAATTGAGGCTAGCCCATTCCCACACAAAACAAAAAACCGCAGGTTTGACCGCCTGCGGTAATTTTTTATCAATTTTTGCCTTACGCCTCGAATTCGTAACCGAGCTTCAGGGCTTTTTCGTTCTTCTCAATAAGAACTGCCTTTGTTGCGGGGATGCCGGAGAGAAGGAAGTTCTTGAATTCATCGTAACCGAAGATGCCGGTTACCTTGAGGATCTGGCCGAGAACGATAACGTTTGCAAAGCCGGAGAGATCGTTGTCGTTTGCCATCTGTGTTGCGGGGATGTAAACTGCCTTGATGTCCTCTCTCGCGCTCTTTTTCTCAATGAGAGTGGAGTCGCAGAAGAGAATGCCGCCTGCTGCAACTGTAGGCTCGAACTTGTCAAATGAGGGCAGGTTCAGCGCAACCATGATGTCAGGTGTGCTTGTGCTGGGAGAGCCGATCTCTTCGTCGGAGATAACAACTGTGCAGTTGGATGTACCGCCGCGCATCTCGGGACCGTAGGATGGAAGGAATGTTACGTTTTTGCCAACGTACATACCGGTTTTAGCCATCTGCTTGCCGGAGAACTGAATACCCTGACCGCCGCTGCCGGCGAAAATGATTCTTGTTGTCATATTATTCACCGTCCTTTACAGCTTCTGTGTCCTTGTATGTACCGAGGGGGTAGTAGGGCATCATGTTGTCGCGGAGCCACTGAAGAGCATCCTTAGGAGAGAGACCCCAGTTTGTGGGGCAGGTGGAGAGCACCTCAACGATGGAGAAGCCCTTACCGTCAAGCTGGTTCTGGAATGCCTTCTTTATCATCTTCTTCGCGTTCATTACGTTCTTCGGAGAGTCAACGGATACTCTTGCCGCAAGTGCAACACCGTCAAGTGTGGAGAGCATTTCGCAAACTCTGATGGGGCTGCCCTGGATCTTGCGAGCTCTGCCGTAGGGAGATGTGGTGGTAATCTGACCGGGCAGAGTGGTAGGTGCCATCTGACCGCCTGTCATACCGTAGATACAGTTGTTGATGAAGATAACTGTGATGTTTTCGCCGCGAGTTGCCGCGTGAACTGTTTCTGCTGTACCGATAGCTGCAAGGTCACCGTCGCCCTGGTATGTGAATACCACTGTATCGGGGTGAGTTCTCTTTACACCTGTAGCAACTGCGGGAGCACGTCCGTGTGCCGCCTCGATCATATCGCAGTTGAAGTAGTTGTATGCGAATACGGAGCATCCAACGGGAGCAATGCCGACTGTTGAGTCAAGCACGCCGAGCTCGTCTATTGTTTCAGCCACAAGTCTGTGAACGATACCGTGAGTACAGCCGGGGCAGTAGTGAAGCGGTACGTCGCTGAGTGCTTCGGGTCTGTCAAATACTGTTTTCATGCTATTTCTCCTTTCCTACACTTACAGAGATTCGGAGATCTTTGCGATCTCTGCGGCAACCTCTTCAACGGAGGGGATGATACCGCCGGTTCTGCCGTAGAAGTAAACAGGCTTCTTGCCGTTTACTGCAAGGCGAACGTCGTCAACCATCTGTCCCATGGACATTTCAACGGATACGAATGCCTTTGTCTTTTCAGCCAGCTCACCGAGTATCTTCTTCGGGAATGGCCAAAGGGTGATGGGACGGAGCAGGCCTGCCTTGATTCCTGCCTTGCGGAGCTCAGTGATGGCGCTCTTGCAAATGCGGGCGGTGATGCCGTATGCAACGATCACGATGTCGGCGTCGTCTGTCATGTATTCTTCGTACTTGACTTCCTTTTCTTCAAGCTCTGCGTATCTTTCGTAGCGCTCTCTTACGGAGTTTTCAAGTACGTTCGGATCAATATAAAGGGAGTTTACGATGTTCTTCTTGCCGCCGTGGTTCTTTTTACCGTTTGTTACCCATGTTTTCTCAGGCAGCTCGCGCTTTTCGAATGCGGAGAAGTCAACAGGCTCCATCATCGGACCCAGCGCTCCGTCTGCAAGAAGCATAGCGGGCATGCGGTACTGGTCAGCAAGGTCAAATGCCTCAGCTGTGAGAGATGCCATTTCCTGAACGGAGGAGGGAGCAACTACGATAAGACGAAGGTCGCCGTGACCAACGCCGCGGGTCGCCTGATAATAGTCGGACTGAGAGGGCTGAATACCGCCGAGACCGGGACCGCCGCGCTGTACGTTTACGATAAGACAGGGCAGGTCGCATCCAGCTATGTAGGAGATACCCTCGCTCTTGAGTGCAATTCCGGGGGAGGATGAGGATGTCATCGCTCTTGAACCGGTGGAAACTGCGCCCATGAGCATATTGATAGCCGCAACTTCACTTTCTGCCTGGAGACAAAGACCGCCAACCTTGGGCATACGCTTTGCCATATATTCAGATATCTCTGTCTGAGGAGTGATGGGATAACCGAAGAAATGGAGACAGCCGGATGCGATAGCGGCTTCAGCGATAGCTTCGTTGCCCTTCATTAATACTTTCTTTGCCATAATAATCTCCTAATCCTGTTAAATGTCTTTTTCAACCTTGATAACGCAGTCGGGGCACATTGTAGCGCACATAGCGCAGGCGATGCACTTTTCCTGATCTGTGATCATGGCGGGGTGATATCCCTTTTGATTGATCGCGGAGGTGTTGAGGGTAAGGATCTTTTTCGGACATACGTCAACGCAAAGACCGCAGCCCTTACACCGCTCGGTATTGAATGTAATCTTATTCATTATGTATCCTCCAAATTGGTGGTTATTGATAACTTGTTAAAACAGCCTTTTCGTCACATCCCTGATAGGGAAGAACGGCTCGTTTTCATAAGCTGTGCCCTTGATCCTGTCAGCAATATCGGCAGCATATGCGGGGCAGTAGGTGTGAGCTACAAGGGGAATACCGCAACGCTCTGCACACCGCTTGGCATACTCAACGCTGTCAAGTATGTCCTCTGCTGTAGTTTCCGCTCCGAGAGAAGAATTGTTGATTATCTTCGTGCAGCGAAGTCCGGACAGCGCCTCGATCTCGGCCATGCACTGATATACACTTTCCGGGTCTGCCGTAAGGGGTCTGTACATATTGATAACGTAGTACATGTCGTAGTCGGCGGCGGATATTCTGTCCTTATACATTCCGAGCGCCACCGCGCCGTCATCTCCGCCAACGTCAACAATAGATATGTCGTCCTTTGAAGAGAACATATGCACAAGCATGGGCGGGAGTGCGGGAATGTCAACATTGCTGTTAGCGTATTCGGGGAGTGAGACGAAGATCCCCATGCCCTCCAAGAGGTCTTTGTCATCAGCTGTGCGGAAATACGGGTTGACTATGTCAAGGTCCGCTATTCGGATGACTTTTTCTTCAAACTGAGCCTTGGCTTCCATTGCGAGATTTACGGCAAAATTTGTTTTCCCGCTGCCGTAGTGTCCGCAAACGATGCTCAAGGGTTTTATATCACAAAATTTCATTATAAGTATCCATGTAATGTAATTTTATAATATTATATCACTGCATGATGAAAAAATAAAGAGGTTTTTTATATTATTTTTGCATAAATATACCGCGATGTGTTGTGTAATATGCACGGAGAAACAGGTAGAACTGTGAGTTAGGAGCTATGAGTTGTGAGTTATGA
>JAGBGV010000218.1 GCA_017935805.1 Clostridia bacterium
AGGACCGACCGGTTATGAGCCGGGAGCTCTAACCAACTGAGCTAATGGCCCTCGCGCAAATGTTATTATATCACAAGCTACGCGGCAAGTCAAGAGGTTCGCTAACATTTTCTTCCCCCACCCCGACGGTACATTTGTAAACATTTATCCCGCTTATTGAAATGCCGAATGCTGTATGTTATAATTATCCTATAATATTAAACTAAAAACACAACGGAGGCTATTATGCTTAAGGTTGAAAGAAACATGGCGTATATCGTCAATGACGTCTTTGAAAAAAGAGAATTTACAAACAACGGTTACACTCTCCGCTACCGCTTGTACGTTCCGAAGAACTACGACTGCGGCGAGACTTATCCCATGATGGTGTTCCTCCACGGAGCAGGCGAGCGCGGCGTTGACAACGAGCTTCAGCTCAAGCATTGCTTGCAGAATATGTTCAACGATCCCACATCCCCTGTTTACGACTGCATCATTATCGTACCCCAGTGCCCTGAGGACTCAAAATGGGTGCTGTCCTCTTGGGAAAAGGTGAATTATTCCATCGCGGACGTGCCGGAATCCGTTCATCTTGAGACCTTGTGCATGGTAATGGACGAGATCGCAGGCTACTACAATGTGGACGAGGACAGAGTTTACGTTACAGGTATCTCCATGGGCGGTTTTGGCACATGGGATATGCTCTCCCGTCACGGTGCAAGATTCGCGGCAGGTATGCCTGTTTGCGGCGGCGGTGACCCGGAATACGCAAAGCTTCTCGCACGCATCCCGATCCGCACATTCCACGGCTCAATTGACCCGGCAGTTCCCGTTGAGGGCACACGCAAGATGTTCGCGGCGATCAAGAAGGCAGGCGGCGAGCTGATCGACTACACGGAAATGGACGGCTGGCAGCACGGAATCTGGGATCACGTTTACTCCGACAGAGAGAATATCGATTGGCTGTTCTCACAGTCACGGAAAGAGAGACGCCTCAAGGCTGAAAAAGCGGCAAAAGCGAAGAAGCTGGCAACCATCGGCGGTATCGCAGGCGCGGCAGCATCTATCGCGGTAGCACTTCTTGTAGGTAAGAAAAAGAAGAAATAAAATAAACAAAAAAGACACCCGAAAGGCAGGTGACCGGCATGAACGACAATACCAAAGAGATCATTAAGCTTCCGGACGGCAGTATCTACCAAGGCGAGACAAAATACGGCAAGATGCACGGTCAGGGCTATCTCATGGCGACTGACGGAAGCAACTATCGGGGTGAGTTTTCGAACGGTCGCCCAAACGGTCAGGGAGAGTTTAACTTCTCTGACGGAGCCTTTTACAAGGGTGAGGTCGAGGAAGGGCTGATTTCCGGCCATGGGGTTCTGACGCTGGCAAACGGCGACCGAATAGAAGGACTTTTTGAAAACAACAGACCCCACGGCTACTGTAAGATGAACTTTGCAGACGGACGTATTTACGAAGGTATGTTCCAACACGGACTGAAATCCGGTGAAGGTGTTTTCACTTGGGTGGACGGATGCCGTTATGAGGGCGAGTTCTCGGAGGACCTCCTCCATGGCCACGGCGTGTATAAATTCAAAGACGGCAGTGTGTACGAGGGTCAATTTTCCAAGGGTAAAAAATGCGGTAAGGGCGTCTATAACGGTTCGGACGGTGACCGATATGAGGGCGAGTATTTTAACGACCTTATGCACGGAAATGGCAAGCTGATTCTGGACGGTGGTCTCTACCGCAGCAAGATTTACGAGGGCGAGTTCTCAGCCGGCAAGATACACGGCAAGGGCAGTATGCAATACTGTGACATGGTTCGGTACGAGGGCGAGTGGGAGAACGGTGAACGCCACGGTTACGGTGTACTCACATGGCCCGACGGTGCAGTTTACAAGGGTTCGTTCAAAAACGACTCAGCAAACGGCTTCGGTAATTTCAAGGACGAAAAGGGCAATACTTATTTCGGAATATGGAAAGACGGAAAGAGAACAGTCCTCGGAAAAACTATTGATATATATGCCCATTGGGATATTACCGGCTACGGAGTCCGTGATTATTTCAGAACCAACGGTGACACTGTGCACTACGAGGGTGAGATGATAAACGGCGCGATGTGGGGATATGGCAAGGTTACAAACGGTAACGGTACTGAGTACGAGGGCGAATTTATTGACGGATTGCAGGATGGCTGGGGAAAGCAGACAGAACCCACGAATGCAGCCTATGAGGGCTATTGGAAGGGTGGAGTTCCCCATGGACACGGCAAGCTGCGACTTCCGAATGGAGACACCTTTGAGGGCGAATTCAAGGAAAGCATTCTCGGACCCCACAACGTGATAATCGACGGTGCAGATGGATCCCATTACGAGGGAGATATGAACAACTTCAAGCGCGACGGCAGAGGAGTTCTCACCCTGCCCGACGGAACAGTACAGGACGGCTGGTTTGAGAATGACGTGTTCATAGGCGAGAAGAAATAAAATAAACAAAAAAGACCCCGAGGGGTCTTTTTTGAGTAATAAGTGATGAGTGATGGGTTATGAGCCGGGCAGGGTGTCCTCCCACCGCTTCAAACAGGCTCAAACTGCACTTTGTCTCTTCACAAGCCTTCTCCTGTGGGAGAAGGTGTCACGAAGTGACGGATGAGGAGACCAAAATCTGCATTTCTATATTGCACTTTTCCTCTTTTATCTTTAACTGAACTAATTTTTTCATCTCATTTTTGCACTACGCGTGGGGAGCATAAGAGGTGTTCCATGTCCACACCTCTTGTGAATCACCGTCCACTTAAGGGGAAGGAGGACGG
>JAGBGV010000219.1 GCA_017935805.1 Clostridia bacterium
TGCAAGAGCAACGATACATGTCTTAGCGGAGTCAGCAGCTTCAATAACACCGGTAAGTGCGGGATATGCACATACTCTGTCATCGTGGCCGTAGGAGCCCATGAGCCATCTGTCAAGACCAACGTCAACTGTGTTCTGAGCAGGAACGATAGAAAGCTCTGCGCTGATAAAGTCGGATTCTGTAATACCGTACTTTTCATTAAGCATGATCATGATGTTGAGCTTTGCCTTTTCGTCAGCAGGTGTGATCTTGCCATCTTCTTCGAAATAAGGGCTTGTACCAAGGATAACATTAAGTCCTTCACCTGTGAATGCCTGTCCGAGGGGCTTCTGGTTCTGGTCCTTTGCAAGGTGAGGCAGAAGGTCGGAAATGCAGAATACAGGATCTCCTGCTTCGTCACCGATGCGAACAGTTACAGATTCACCGTTTGCCTTTTCAACTACGCCGTGAAGTGCAAGGGGAATTGTAGCCCACTGATACTTGCGAACGCCGCCGTAGTAGTGTGTCTTGAAGTATGCGAATCCGTCATTCTCATAAAGAGGATGCTGCTTCAAGTCAAGTCTGGGAGAGTCGATATGAGCCGCGCAGATACGAACGCCGTTTTCGATGCTTTCAGTACCAACCTTTATAGCGAAAAGGCTCTTGTTTCTGTTGTTCAGATAGAGCTTATCCCCTGCTGTGATCTTGTCACCAAGCTTGTATGCCTTATAGCCTTCCTTTTCAAGAATAGCGATAGATGCTGTAACAGCTTCTCTTTCTGTCTTGGAAGCATCAAGATATGCAGCATATCCAACTGCATAGTCCTTTGCAGCCTGGAGTTCTTCTACGCTCTTTACTTCAAAAGCATTTTTCTTCTTGTAGAAAAGCTCTTCTTTCATCATTTGACCTTTTGTTTTCTCGCTCATGGTATATAATCCTTTCATTAATAAATATCAAAATAATCCCGCGGGGGTAAATTAATCATTATAATACAGCTTACGGTACGTTTCCATCTGCTTCTCTATTGTTTCCACATATTCAGCAGTTGAATCGTCCGGAATTGTGACAAGGTTTCCGTTTTCGTCAGACCACTTTCCGAGCTCAAGCCACTCATTTACAGTATCTCGTCCCGCATCGTAAACTGCAAGCACGGTTTTCCATCTGCTATGCTGTATGTAAAGCTGTGAGAGCATGAAAGTGCCGTATCTGATATTTGTCTCCGGGTCATAAAGTATGCCGCTTTCAAGGTTTTCTTTGGTCAAGGATGTGAGCCAACGGAATGTGTCCGGATGGATCTGCATAAGACCAATTTCTCCGTCTGATGAAAGTTTGTTGCTTGTAAAATTACTTTCCTCAAGAATGATAGAATAAACCAGGTATTCGGGCACGCCGTATTCCGCGCAATACTTTTCAACGTATTCGGTGTACTCTCTCGGATGATTTTTTAAATCTATTCTGTGTCCGATCAGCTGGCACAAATATCCAACCAGCAAAGACAACAGAATAATACATATGATAACAACGCTTCTATATGCCGCGTTTTTGAAATTCATATTTCGTCCTCACATTTGAGTGTAGTTTTCTTCGTATATTTTGTTAAGTTCTTCGGCGCAGTCTTTAACTCTACGGATAAGTGTATCTTTATCACAGTCATTCACAATGACATAATCGGCCCGTGAAGATAAATCTGAAGCGGAAATCTGCGTGCTCAACCTTTGCACTGCAGCATCTCGGGATATACCGTCGCGCTTCATTATTCGCGCTATCACGGTTTCTTCGGGAGCCGAAACGCAAACAACTCGTTCACATTTTGCGTCAAATCCACTTTCATAAAGCAGTGGAGCATCAACAAGGACAATTCTTGCGCCATTATTATATAGTTCAGCCGCAATTTCTTCAGTTCGTGCGAGTATGTGCTTATGAGTGATAGCGTTGAGGTCGTTCAAAGCATCGGTATTGCCGCCGAAAACAAGTGAACGCATTGCAGCTCTGTTTAGTGAGTTGTCCGGCGAGAGAATGGTCTCACCGAAACGTGCAACCAGCTCAAGCATACATGGGGAGAGTTGAGCCGCGGGAGATGTCATGTCACGATATACAGCATCGGTGTCGATAGAAGGAATTCCAAACTCCCCGAATATGGCTGAAACATATCCTTTGCCTGATCCGCTTCTGCCGCAGAGTCCCACAAGCATAACACCGATTTTTTTCACTGCACGTCTTACCTCATTATACTACTATTTCATATCATTTTACCACATAGATGCAAATTTTTCAATACATTTTGGAGAAATATTGAGCTTAACTACAAGATATGCCATAAAAAGAGCACAAAAAAATCCCCCGTACCGAGGTACAAGGGATCATGCTCCATCGGAGAGTCGAACTCCGGACACCTTGATTAAAAGTCAAGTGCTCTACCTTCTGAGCTAATGGGGCATATGCCGTCTTCGCGACAGCCACTGTATTATATCACAACAGGGGTATTTTGTCAATACGTTTTTACCAAAATTTTATTTCATTTCTCAATATATTATGCCCTTTGCTTTGTGAAATATCCCAAACAAATTACAAAAAGATCCGACATATCGGCTATTTCAGTCGTATATCGGATCTCGACAAATCAATTATTCAGCCTTGTAGCTGCCCTTAAGAGATACAATGCGGTTGAAGGTGTTTTCGCTCTTTGTATCCTTTGCAAAGTAACCAAGGCGAACAAACTGGAACTTGTCACCGGGCTTTGCATCTGCAAGAGAAGGCTCGATCTTTGCATTAACCATTTTTACAGCAGATTCGGGGTTGAGGAAGTCAACATATGTCTTTCCTTCGGGAAGGTCGTTCATGTTTTCCTCAGTGAACAGTCTGTCATACATGATAACAGTTGTATCCTGTGCATATTCAGCGGACAGCCAGTGGATGGTTCCCTTTACCTTTCTGTCTGTAGGTGTGCCTGTGCCAACTTCAAGGTCTGCCGTGCAGTGAATCTCTTTGATGCTGCCGTCTTCGTTCTTTACGATCTCACCGCACTTGATGATGTAAGAGCCCATAAGTCTTACCTCACCATCGGGCTTCAGGCGGAAGAACTTCGGCGGGGGTACTTCAGCAAAGTCATCAGCGTCAATGTAAATTTCCTTAGTGAAAGGAACCTTACGAACACCTGCCTCGGGATCACCGGGGTTGTTGCTTACTTCGAAATATTCAACCTTATCTTCGGGATAGTTGTCAACGATAACCTTGATAGGCTTAACAACAGCAATTCTGCGCTGAGCCTTGGTGTTGAGCTCTTCTCTTATGCAATGCTCGAGAAGTCCGATATCAACCATGCTGTTAGCTTTGGATACACCGATTCTGTTGATAAAGTCGAGAATGGAGTCGGGAGTGTAACCGCGTCTGCGGAGACCGCAAAGTGTGGGCATACGGGGATCGTCCCAACCGTCAACAATACCGTTTTCAACCAAGTAACGAAGATATCTCTTTGAAAGAACTGTATTTGTAATGTTAAGACGAGCAAACTCGATCTGACGAGGGATGGAAGGCACGTCACAATGCTCAATAACCCAATTGTAGAGAGGTCTGTGGTCCTCATATTCAAGTGAGCAAAGGCTGTGTGTAATACCTTCAAGCGCGTCCTGAATGGGGTGAGCGAAGTCATACATGGGGAATACACACCACTTTGTTCCCTGTCTGTGGTGTTCGATATAGCGAATACGGTAAAGTGCAGGGTCACGCATGTTGAAGTTACCGGAAGCCAGATCGATCTTTGCACGAAGTGTGTACTTTCCTTCCGGGAATTCGCCGTTTCTCATTCTCTCGAAGAGATCAAGGCTTTCTTCGATGGGTCTGTCACGATAAGGAGAAATAGCGGGGTGAGTCAAATCCCCTCTGTATTCCTTGAACTGCTCAGGTGTCAGCTCGCAAACATATGCATCGCCTTTTTCGATAAGCTCAACAGCAAGCTCATATGTTTTCTCAAAATAGTCAGATCCGTAGAAGAAGCGGTCACCCCAGTCAAATCCAAGCCAATGGATGTCTTCCATGATAGCATCAACGAACTCTGTATCTTCCTTGGCGGGGTTAGTATCATCCATACGGAGATTGCAAATGCCGTTATACTTTTTAGCGGTACCAAAGTCTATGCAAAGCGCCTTACAGTGTCCAATGTGAAGGTAACCGTTAGGTTCGGGAGGAAAACGAGTGTGTATCTTATCAACCTTACCGGCTGCCAGGTCTTCATTAATAAATTCTTCAATAAAGTTTGAAGCTTCAATCATAACTGATACTCCTTTTGTCAAATCTTTTCAGCCATAGCTGTGATTCTTGCTTTTACTTTTTCTTCTCCGAGGATCTGCATTACAGCATACATATCGGGGGAGTTCATCTTGCCTGTTACTGCAATTCTGAGGAACATTGAAACGTCACCAACATTACCCTTGAATGCATCGGGGTCTGCCTTATATGCCTTCATATCAGGTGTGTAACCGAGAGGCTCGCCTATCTGCTGGATCTTTCCAAACCATGTATTCATGTCGTCAGCCGGGTCGTATGTCTCAAGGAATTTATCATACACTGCCTTGATATCAGATCTGTCAAACTTTTCGGGGATCTCATCCTTGATATCAAAGAGATCATCATAGAAGAATCCGATAAAGGGTTCAACATCCGCAAGAGTTGCATAGTCCTTACGAGGCTTCTTTCCGCCTCTGCCGATTGCAAATATCTTCTTTGCATATTCAGGATCAGCCGTGAGAAGTGCGCCGAACTTCGGATAGAACTCATTTGCCCAGTCCGCAGTCTTTTCATATATCTCATCAGCAGTCATCTTTGAGAGAACGTTCTTTGATACGTCATTGAGCTTATTAAAGTCAAGGAGACATCCTGATACGCTCATCTTTTTAATGGAGAACGGGAAGTCGGTAGGCTTCTTGTCCGGATTCTGTGCGTGCCACTCCTCATAGTTGGAGTTAAGCAGAGTCATAACATACTCAGTTACGCAAGTATCGGTGTAGCCCATTCTGCGGTAGTCCTCAACGTTTGCGCCCATGTCGCGCTTTGAAAGCTTTTTCTTATTGCCGTTTTCGTCAAGGTGCATGATCTGCGCGATATGCATATACTTGGGCAACTTGAAGCCGAGATAGTTAAAGAGCATTATGTGTCTCGGAAGGCTGGGAAGCCACTCTTCACCGCGGACTACATGAGTTGTGCCCATGAGATGATCGTCAATTGCGTGTGCAAAGTGATATGTGGGGATTCCGTCGCTCTTGAGGAGTACTTCGTCCTTATCGTTTTCAGGAAGCTCAAGATTACCCTTTACAAGGTCTGTAAACTTGATCTTCTTATCAGGATCACCGTTTGCAAGCATACGAAGCACGAACTTGTCACCGTTCTTCAGGTGCTCTTCAACTTCTTCGATAGTGAACTCACGCATCTTGAGCATTTCTGCCTTCTGCTCCGCTTCCATTTCGGCAGTCCATTCACGGGACTTAACTTCAGCCTTCTTGTCAGTTTCCTTCAGTGCGTCAAGCTCTTCTTCAGTGGTAAATACGGGATATGCCTTTCCCTGCTGTACCATCCACTTTGCGTAAACATGATAAATTTCCTTACGGTTGCTCTGCTTATAAGGTCCGTATGCACCGTTATCAATTACGTTATCGTTTTCGTCAAGTGCAGCACCTTCGTCAAAGGTAATGCCGAACTTTGCGGTAGTCTTGATCATTCCGACAGCCGCGCCGTCAACCTCACGCTTGGAGTCTGTGTCTTCGATTCTCAAATAGAACACACCGCCGGACTGTCGTGCAAGTCTTTCACAAACAGTTGCCGGAAACAGAGTACCGAGATGCACGAATCCTGTGGGACTTGGCGCGATTCTTGTTACCTTTGCTCCTTCGGGAAGAACCCTCGGAGGATACTTTGCTTCAATGTCTTCCCTTGTCATGGTCACATTCGGGAAAAGCAGGTCTGCCAAACGATTGTAGTCCATATATCATTCTCCAATCAGAATTAATTTCAAAAATAATGTAGTCAATATTTATGTTATTATATCACATTTTTCCCATTTCGTCTATATCAATATTCCATATTTTTTCTCATAATGAATAATTTTGTTTGTAGAAATTTTAATTCACAGACTAAATATGCCCAAAAAGTAAATAATTTTTACACATTCTTTTACAACTTGTCGCATACTGTTGATTTTTAACCGAATTTATGTTAAGATTTAATATGTAATATTTTGATCAACTTATGGAGGAGATATAATGGCAGGCAATAAAACTAAATTGTTCAGAAACTCTATGGGCGGTTTCAACAAGGATGATGTGAATAATTACATCAAGGAAACTGATATTAAGCATTCGGAGCAGATCGAAGCACTTAAGTCCACAATTGAGAGCATAAAAGCAGATGTTGCAACGCTGACCGAAAGATGCTCTGCTCTTGAAGAAGCTAACGCAAGACTTGTTGGCGAAAAAGCCGAAAGCGAAAATCTTCTGTCTGAAAAAGACGCGATAATTGCAGACGTTTCAAAAAAGCTTGACTTTTACAAGAGCGAAGCCGAAGCACAGATCAATGTTATGAACAACCTTAAGACAGAAAACAAGCGTCTTGCCGCAGAGCTTGAAGCTGCTTCAAATAACACAAACTCCTCACCCGATGAGGAGATAGCCAGGCTAACATCACTTAACTCCGAAAAAGATGCGATTATCGTAAGCCTGAATGACGAGCTTGAAAGAGTTAATGCCGAAAACGTCTCGCTTGTCGAAAATGCAAAGATGAACGAAGCCAAAGCTGACAAGGGCGATGTTAACGACAGAACAAGTGACGCTTACAAGCTGGATATGTATAACAAGATCAGCTCACAGCTTGGCGATATATTAATTAATGCAAACCGCAATGCTGACGATATTGTATCTGCAGCTAAGTCAAATGCGGAGAAAATGATTGCCGACGCACAGCTTGAATGTGAAAGAAAGCTTGAAGAGTCTACTGCTGAAGCAAAGCATACAAAAGAACGCATCGCAGAGATTTCTGAGAACATTCTTGCATCTGTCAGCGGTGATCTTCACGGCAACATTGATAACTGCATGAAAGAGATCACCACCTGCATTGACGATATGCAATATGAGATCCAGACTCTCATGACACGTCTTGCTACACGTTCTTCCGAAATGAATGATAAGGTTGCTTATTATCAAAACACAGCTGCTGAAGGTGTAGAAAAGAAGCTTGTCGAAATGGACACAGAATACAACGCTGTTCTTTCTCGCGGAGACGAGGAAAATGTCTGATCTTGATAAAAAGCTCGGTAAAAAGCTGCGAGCAATCAGAATACAAAAAGGGATAACGCAAAAATCTCTTGCAGGCGAAAAGATAACGCGAAATATGCTGAGTCTTATTGAAAGCGGAAATGCATCTCCTTCCCTCTCAACGCTGATATATCTGTCTGAAAAGCTTGATACACCCGCGGGGTATTTCTTCTCAACCACCGCTGAGGACGAGGGAGTTTATCATAAGCTTATGATTCTTGATAAGCTGAAGGCTGCGTTCAAGCAAAAAGATTATCGGGAATGTGAGGCAATAATCGACAGCCTTCCGCAGTCATCTTATGACGACGAGCTCTCATACATAATGGCTGTTTCTTACCTCAACACTTCTTTGGAAGCTGCCGCTGAATTTGATATGCGTGCAGCCGCCGAAAGATTGGCTACTGCCGAGGTAATTAGTGAAAACTCAATATATTGCGGTGACTCATTCTCGGCAGCTATTGAGTTCTACAGCGAGTTATTCCGCAGCCTCGCAACTGATGATATACCTCATATATTGTGCGACTACCGGTTTTGCGGTGAATTTGTTCCAAGCGAATTAATTGAGTATTTCAGATCTATAAAGCTGATATCGCAGGGTGAAGATGTTCAAGTTTTCTTCCAACGGGGATCATTCTACGATCGCCACATAACTGCTCTGAACCTTCTAATGGACGGTCGGGCAAATGATGCTCTCAAACGTCTGCGTGAGCTTTCTGAAGATCCCGAGCTTCCGTACTATATGCAGTACAGAGTGCTGTCAGATCTTGAAAATGCGGCAAACGTTACGGGAGACGTAAGAATCGCATACGCTTCCTCAAAGAAAAAGCTCGAGTTAACCGTTCGCTTCAAAGTATAAATAAATATCCACCCGCATAGCGGGTGGTTTTTCATTTTCGGGCATAGCCCTATCTAAACTGGCTGCGTACAAGTACGCTGTTTTTGGACCTGTCAGTCATGCATTTTTTACTTGCTACCCGTAAACGGGCTGCTTTCTAA
>JAGBGV010000220.1 GCA_017935805.1 Clostridia bacterium
CTCAATATTCTACGCGCATCTCTCACAGCTATGCAGCGTGCTGTAGCAAAGGTAAGAGAAACAGTTTCTCCGGCAGTGGTTCTCATCGACGGAAACCAGCAGGCAGACTTTGGCGTGCCATCGTTCACCGTAGTTAAGGGCGACTCCATATCTCAGTCCATTGCGGCAGCATCGGTGCTTGCAAAGGTCTACCGTGACAGGCTGATGATGAAGCTGGCTGAAGAATATCCCGTCTACGGAATCGCGAAGCACAAGGGATACCCGACCCCCGAGCACAAGCTGGCAGTTTATGAGCACGGTCCGAGCCCTATCCACCGCAGATCATTCCTGTCATTCCTCGAGCGTGACAAGGATAAGCTTGAAGCGGCTCTTCTCAAAAAAACGAGAGAAAGAAGCTGAAGCGAAATGAACACTCGTGAATTCGGAAAACTGGGCGAAGACTCAGCCGCAGAGTATCTTGAGGCACACGGTTATCATATACTTGGAAAGAACGTATTCGTCGGTCATCGAGAGATAGATATCATCGCTGAAAACGAAACTCATCTGGCTTTTGTTGAAGTTAAGACAAGACGGCAGGTTCCAGATGCAAATTCGATTTTCGGAACCCCCGCCGATGCGGTTGATTACAAAAAAAGAGAGAATCTCGTCTCTGCCGCGGAGGAATATCTGCTCAAAAACGGATGCGATAAATCCCCTCGTATTGACGTTATCGAGGTGTATATCTCCCCATTCACAGAAGAGTACAAGGTTCTTGATATGCGCCACTACGAAAATGCCGTAAAAAAGACGGGCAAGTTCTCCCGTAAGAAATACCGAACAAACCTGCTTGACTGAATACACGGAGAGCAATATTATGAAAGAAAACCTCAAGCTGTTTGACATGCATTGCGATACTGCCATACAGCTATACCGAATGGAGCGGGATCTGTATGACAATGACCTACAGATATCCCTCAAAAAAGCGGAAGTGTTCAAGAAATACATTCAGCTTGCGGCATTTTTTACATATCCCGACCTATCCGATGAGGACGGTTGGAGCGTATTCCTTGCCGCGCTTGATAACTTCAAGAAGCAATGCGAAAAATACGGCGTGAGAATAATAAAAACTGCCGCCGAGCTTCAAGAGTTTGACGCATCGGATGAAAAATTCGCAGTAATACTCGCGGTTGAAGACACGCGGATAACAAACGGACAACTTGAGCGAGTGCAGGAGATGTACGACCTTGGAGTTCGCGTCGCTACCCTGCTTTGGGGCGGACACACCTGCATCGGCGGCTCACACAATACAGAAGAAGGGCTGACCGACTTCGGAAAATCAGTTGTAGCTGAAATGGCAAGAGTGGGTATCATTCCCGACATCTCCCACGCATCCTTTAGGTCAACGGATGAGATCATGGACATTTGCGAAGAGTGTGGAGTTGTCCCTGTTGCAACCCACATGAACTCTTACACCGAGCGCGGTCACACGAGAAACCTCACAGATGCGCGTTACAAGCGACTCACCCGCCTGGGCGGTGTTGCGGGCATCAGCCTTTGCCCCGAGCATCTTACCGACACAGCGGACAAATCCTCTGCCGGCGACGTACTGCGGCACATCATGCGGTACAGCGCACTTGATAATGGCGG
Organism: Clostridia bacterium; assembly: GCA_017935805.1. The sequence goes on from JAGBGV010000220.1 coordinate 1,627, forward strand.
TGTAGGCTTCGGCTGTGACTATGACGGCACACGTCCTCCGCAGGATCTCTCGGATATATCAAAATTACCGATAGTCGCAGATATGCTCACTTGCCAAGGCTTTGGCGAAGAACAGATACACCGCATATACTACGGAAACGTATTTGATTTTATGGTAAAAAATCTCCCTCACGGGAAAGAATAAAAAACAATCCACAAAAGTAAGGACACAGAAAAAATGAGATACAGAAGTACAAGAGACATCTCCAACAATCCCGCATATGTTACATCCGCTGAAGCAATCAAGCAGGGACTTGCGCCCGACGGCGGCCTTTATATTCCCGAAGAGTTCCCCACACTGACTCATGGCGACTTTGAAAATCTTTGCAAAATGGATTACGCAGAGCGTGCCGCATTCATCCTTGGGCTCTTCCTCGATGACTACGACAAGGACGCACTTCTTTCATCCTGCCGCGAGGCATACTCCGAAAAGCGCTTCCCCGGCGGTGCTGCTCCTATGCACGAAATGAACGACGGAATCTATTCTCTTGAGCTGTGGCACGGTCCCACCTCCGCATTCAAGGATATGGCGCTTCAGATCATGCCCCGCCTTCTCTCCCTTGCTCTGCAGATGACAGGAGAAAAGCGGATCGCTCACATCCTCGTTGCCACAAGCGGTGACACGGGCAAGGCTGCTCTTGAAGGATACAGCGATGTTGACGGCGTTAAGATCACCGTATTCTACCCTGTAGACGGTGTAAGCCGTATGCAGAAGCACCAGATGCAGACAACTCTCGGTTCAAACGTTTACGTTGCGGCTGTTCGCGGAAACTTTGACGACGCACAGAACGGTGTTAAGGCTATCTTCTCCGATAAAGAGCTGGCAGAAAAGGCAAACGAGGCAGGATTCTTCTTCGGAAGCGCTAACTCTATCAACTGGGGTCGCCTCGCACCGCAGATCGTTTACTATATTTCCGCTTACTGTGATCTCGTAAACAGCGGCAAGATCGCACACAGCGACCGTGTCAACGTATGTGTACCCACCGGTAACTTCGGCAATATTTTCGCCGCTTATATAGCAAAGCTTATGGGACTGCCTGTAAACCGCTTCATCGTTGCTTCCAACAGCAATAATGTGCTCACAGACTTTATTAACACCGGAGTTTACGACAGAACAAGAGAGTTCAAAAAGACGATCAGCCCTTCTATGGATATCCTCATTTCCTCCAACCTCGAGAGACTTCTCTTCACCCTCGGCGGTGCAGATCTTACCGCTGATCTTATGAACGATTTGAAACAGAACGGCAAGTACACCGCACCTGAGTCCCTGATGAACACACTTCGCGAGAACTTCTGCGGCTACTTCATGGACGAGGCCGAGACAAAGGCTGCTATTGCAAATTCCTACACGGGCGAGGGATACCTCATTGATCCTCATACAGCAGTTGGCTACGGCTGTGCAAAAAAATACCGTGCTGAATCCGGAGACAATACTCCCGTGATCCTCGCATCTACTGCAAGCCCCTACAAATTTGCACCTGCAGTTTGCGAGTCTATCGGTCTTTCCGTAAACGAGGACATTTTCACTTGTCTTACCGATCTCTCTGCGGCAACAAATACAGAGATTCCCGCACCTCTCGCCAACACACTTGGTATGGAAGTTCGCTTCACCGAAGTGCTTGATCCTGCAGATATGCCTGCTGTTCCCTTCAGAGTGTAAAAATGGCTCTGTACGCTATAGCTGATCTGCATCTGTCAGACGGAACAAACAAACCAATGGACATTTTCGGCGCTCGCTGGAAAGATCACACCGACAAGATCGTATCACGTTGGTCATCCCTTGTCACAGCTGACGATACAGTTATCATCCCCGGAGATGTATCCTGGGCAATGACGCTTGAGGAGGCGGCGGCAGATTTTCGTCTCATTGATTCACTCCCCGGTAAGAAGATCATCGGCAAGGGAAACCATGACTACTGGTGGACAACCGCATCCAAAATGAAGCGGTTTCTTGAATCAATTGGCGTAGCAGCTGTGGATTTTCTCTTCAACAATGCATTTGCCACGGATGAAGCTGTGATTTGCGGTACACGGGGCTGGTATATCGAAGAAAAGCTGCAGGATACTCCGGATCCCACTGACTACGAGAAAATAGTCAACCGTGAATGTCAGCGGCTTGATCTGTCACTGAAAACAGGTGCATCACTCAAGGGAGACCAAGATATTCCAACGTTCGCCTTTCTGCATTTCCCTCCCGTGTTTGGAGATTTCGTGTGCGAGCCGATAATCGACACTCTTCTCGCCCATGGGGTAAATCAGTGTTATTACGGTCATATACATGGCAAATATCTCATCCCGCACACCTTTGAATACAGAGGCGTAAATCTGTCAATAATTTCCGCAGACTACCTTAATTTTACACCTCAGCGGATTTTTATATGATTTCCCCAAAAATCCGACCGCTTGTCGGGAGAAAATTTTTCCTATTTTGACTTGACAAGCACAGATAATAATTGTAAAATATAAAGAGCTATGTAAATATTATAAGCATTATATAAAACACCAAGGAGAAACATAAAATGAGCCTGAAATCCCAGGAAATTATTGCTGCTAACCAGAAGAAGATCACAATCGATGTTGATCGCGCTACTTTTGAAAAGGCAATCAACAAAACATACAAGGCAGCATCCAAGAACATCACAATCCCCGGCTTCCGCAAGGGCAAAGCTCCCCGTGCGCTTGTAGAAAAGATGTACGGCAAGGAAGTATTCTACGAGGACGCTATCAACGAGATCATTCCCGAAGCTTACGCTGAAGCTGTTAAGGAAGTTCCCGAAACCATCGTTAGCCGTCCCGAATTCGACATCGAATCCATCGACGAAAACGGCGTAGTTCTCGTTGCTACATTCTTCGTAAAGCCTGAAGTTGAGATCAAGGATTACATGGGCATCGCAGTTGAACGCCCCATCCTCACAGTATCTGACGAAGATATCGAAAACGAGCTGAAGAAGGTTCAGAACCGCAACTCCCGTATGATCGAGATCACAGACCGCGCTGCTCAGAACGACGACGTTGTTACAATCGACTTCGAAGGCTTCGTTGACGGTACACCCTTCGACGGCGGCAAGGCTGAAGGTCACTCCCTTAAGCTCGGCTCCGGTCAGTTCATCCCTGGCTTTGAAGATCAGATCGTTGGCAAGAGCATCGGCGACGAGTTCGACGTTAACGTAACTTTCCCCGCTGATTACCACGCTGAAAACCTCGCAGGTAAGGAAGCTACATTCAAGTGCAAGCTCCACGCTATTAAGTTCAACGAGCTTCCCGTACTTGATGACGAATTTGCAAAGGACGTTTCCGAATTCGACACACTTGACGAATACAAGGCTGACATCAAGGCTCACCTTGAAGAAGACAACAAGAAGCACGCTGACGCTCATGTTGACGAAGAGCTCATCAAGGCTCTCATCGAAAAGCTCGAAGGTGATATTCCCGAGTGCATGTTCGAGAACGAAACAGAAAACTTCGTTCGTGACTACGACAACAGACTCCGCATGAACGGTCTCGACCTTAAGACATACTTCCAGTACACCGGCATGGATCTCGATACTCTCAGAAAGCAGATGAGACCTGACGCTGAAAGACAGGTTAAGACTCGCCTCGCTCTCGAAAAGATCGCTGCACTTGAAGGCATCGCTGTTTCCGAAGAGGAGATTGCTGAAGAATACGCTCGCCTTGCTGAAATGTACGGCATGGAAGAAGCTAAGATCAAGGAAGTTGTTGAAGCTGACGCTGTTGCAGAAGACCTCAAGGTTAAGAAGGCTGTTGAACTCGTTAGAGAAAAGGCAGTTATCACAGAAGTCGAGCACAAACACGACGCTGAATAATCCGACATTTTCGATTCCGCTGCCTGAGGATCTCTTCGGGCGGCGGTTTTCAGTAAATGCACAGCCGCCGGAATAGTTTCCCGGGAAATATCCCACTTTTGCGGTTGCGCGTCAATAACGCGGCAAACAATATTCCACATGTCACAGATACAGATTCAAGCATAACATAATAATAAACAATCGGAGGTAATACTATGGCACTGGTACCAATGGTCGTACAGCAGACAAATCGCGGTGAGCGTTCTTACGATATTTATTCCCGCCTTCTCAACGAGAGAATTATCTTCCTCGCTGACGAAGTAAACGACGTAACAGCATCTCTTGTTGTTGCACAGCTTCTGTACCTCGAATCTGAGGATCCCGACGCTGACATCAGCCTTTACATTAACAGCCCCGGAGGATCAGTTTCTGCCGGTCTTGCTATTTATGATACAATGAACTTCATTAAGTGCGACGTATCCACGATATGCATCGGCATGGCAGCATCTATGGGTGCATTCCTTCTCTCTGCAGGTGCAAAGGGCAAGAGACTTGCTCTCCCCAATAGCGAGATCATGATCCATCAGCCCCTCGGCGGCGCACAGGGTCAG
>JAGBGV010000221.1 GCA_017935805.1 Clostridia bacterium
AAAGTCCCCACTCTCGTGGGGAGCATAAGAGGTACCAATGCCGGCACCTCTTATGAATCACCCGGCACCAAGGGAAGAAGAGCTTGTGCTCGATTGACTCGTCAATCTTCACACTGCGCTGTTCTCCCCTTTGGAAACCTCACTTGCTTTTCGTGCAGCTAACCCATTTTGCTAACTACACCAATCTCAATATCCCTTGTCGGCGCTGACATCCCGCCTAAACTTAGGTTGTTCGTGTAGTTCGATTGTCCAGGTACCCCACGCACAGTGGAAAATGAGGTGATCGAACAAGTTCAGCTAAAGATAAAAGAGAACAGTGCAGTCCGAGCCTGTTCGAATCGGGGGTGGTCTGGAAGGTAGGGCAAAGCGGAAAAAAACAAGCCGCCTCATTTTTCTCTTGCAATTTCATGTATTTTATGCTATTATATATAATGTATATTTAGGTTTACTGATGAAGGGGGTATTGACTTGAATAAGAAGTCATTTTTGTCCTTACACAAAATAATATCCATTCTTCTGCCTGCACTGACGGCAGTTATAGCCGGGGCGTATTGCCTCGCAATGAAGTTCGACTTCGAGTATAATATCTCTCACTTTAAGACGGGATCTATGGCTTTCTGGATCTTCACAGTAGCTGCGGCTGCGGCGCTTGTTGCTTCTGCCCTGCCTGCTTTTGCATCAAGAAAAGATCTCGCGATCACAGGCACTCCTACCACCGGTCCGGTTGCACTTTTCGGCGCGATCCTTTCTATTATCGTCTCTGTCGGCACATTTATTTCCGAGATCAAGTCCGGTATGGATGAGATCAAGCTGGCAGGCGAGACGCTTTCCAGATCGACTCCTCCGGCGGCACTTGTAATGCAGCTTGTCGGCAGCGTCCTCGTCCTGTTTGTCGGTGCGGAGATCGCGCTCTCCTGTATCGACGGTCAGAGGGGCAAGATCCCTCACAAGATCGCCGCTATTCTGGCACCCTTGTCGATAAACATGACAATGTTTGCCTGCTACTTCGATTTTGAACAGCCGCTTAACGGACCTGTGCGTAACGTAACCACTATTGTTCAGTGCGCGGTGCTCCTGTTTTTGCTTTCCGAGGCAAGACTTGCGTTCGGCGGCAGGGTAACATCCCCGTTCTACATTTTCTCATCCGCTATTGCCGCATCCGTGGGACTTGGCTTCTCCCTCGGCGGCGCTCTGTTTAAGATAATCGACCTTACAAAAGACGACCCCAACCCGTCCTTCCTCCGCCTTGCCCTGTATATCGCGGTAGGCTGTATTGCCATCGACAGATTCATGTCACTGCCGAAGATCATCGGTGACGGTGCGGACAAGGAAGAAGAAAAAACCGAAAAAGAATAACGCTTATATAAATCGAAAAGGAGAATTACTATGGATAACGAAATCAAACTGACTCTCGACCCTACCGCCGGCATTAACACTCCCGCTACTGCTGCGGCTGCCGCACAGGCTCCTGCTGCTCCATCCGTTAACTTGGGCGGAGAAGCTGCACCTGCGGAGATACCACTCCTTGACGAATCCCAGTTTACCGAAAGCGAGCGCAAGGTTATTGACGATTTCTCGGCGCAGATCGATATTACCAATTCCGCAATGATTTTGGGCTACGGCTCTGCGGCACAGAAGAAGATCTCCGATTTCAGCGACTCGGCTCTCGGCGGCGTGCGCAACAAGGATTTCGGCGAGGTTGGCACAATGATCACCGGTCTTATCGCTAATCTGAAGGACATGAACGACACTGCTGAGGATGATAAAGGATTCCTCGGTCTGTTCAAGAACACAAAGCGCAAGATCCGCAATATCAAGCTGAAATACGACAAATGTGAGGACAGCGTAAACTCCATCGTTTCCGTGCTGGAGCAGCATCAGATCACCCTGCTCAAGGATATCTCCATGTTTGACGAGCTGTATGAAATGAACCTGTCCTACTTCAAGGAGCTGTCCATGTACATCGTTGCCGGCAAGAAGAAGCTGGAGCATGAAAGAGCAACTACCCTTGTGGAGCTTACCGAAAAGGCAAAGGCAAGCGGACTTCCCGAGGATGCGCAGGCGGCAAATGACTTCGCGGAGCAGTGTGTTCGTTTCGAGCGCAAGCTTCACGATCTTGAGCTGACCCGCATGGTATCAATTCAGATGTCACCTCAGATCAGACTTGTTCAGAACAATGACACAATGATGACCGAGAAGATCCAGACGGTTATCATGAACACTATTCCTCTGTGGAAGAGCCAGATGGTTATCGCACTCGGTATTGAGCACTCACGTCAGGCAATGGAGGCAGGTCGCGCTGTTACAGACATGACAAACGAGCTTCTGAAGAAGAACTCCGCGGCGCTGAAGCAGGCTACCGTTGACATTACCAAGGAAGCAGAGCGCGGAATCGTTGATATCGAGACACTCACACAGACAAACGCAGAGCTTATTGCTACTCTTGACGAGATCCAGGTTATCCAGAAGGAAGGACGGGACAAGAGAGTTGCCGCTGAAGCAGAGCTTGGCAGAATCGAGTCCGAGCTTAAGGCAAAGCTTATAGGCATTCGCTCCTGATTATTCTGAAAGAATGGGAATTATGAAAAACATGACAAAGAAAACTAATCTGAGCCGCATTATCTCCGCCATTCTCGTGATCGTAATGATCGGCGCGATGGCAACTGTAGCGGCAGCGGCATATCCCAAGGCTGACGAATTTGTTGCGGACGAGGCAGGCGTGCTTTCCGAATCCACCATTCGCCAGATAAAAAAGACTAACAAGGACCTCGACGACGCGGTTGGTGCAATTATTGCAGTCTGCACGGTCAAGACAATGGACGGCGTTGACATTGCCGAATACGCTCGCGGACTGTTTACCGAATGGAAGATGGGTGAGGGTGTACTTCTGCTTATCGCGGCAGAGGACAAGAACTACTACATCGTTCAGAGCACAGGCATTGACGATTCCATTACCAATGATGACCTGACTGCCATTCGCGACGGCTATCTTGAAGAGGATTTCGCCTCTGGCAATATTGACGGCGGCGTTATCAAGACTGTATCCAAGCTTGCAACAGAGCTTGAAAGCGGACTTGAAGATGCTTCCCAGTCAGGCGGCGAGGGAGATGAGGACACCGAGGACGATGAGGAAGAAAAGAAGGGCACAACCTTCGGAACTGTGCTTGTGACTATCCTCAAGGTTATCCTTTACATAGCACTGTTCGCACTTGCGGCGTTTGTTATCCTGTTTGTTGTTGCAATGTTCAACGATGACGCGGCAGCCCTGCTTCAGAAGTATGTATTCCGTCGGGGCAAGAGCAATCCTGCGGTAAATCAGAGCTACTATGACGAGCGCCTGTACGGAAATCGCAGATCAAACGGTCAGCAGCAGAGATCGTCTCAGCAAAGACCGTCTCAGCCGAGACAGCCGGGCCAGAGACCTCAGCAGCAGCGACCGGCGAACCGTCAGTACAACGGACAGCAGCAGAGACGTCCCGACCCGAATCAGATGTACAACGCTGACGGCACACCGAGACGCCCGAGACAGAATCAGAACAGCGGCAACCGTGGCGGCAACTACAACGACTATAACGATTACGGGTATTGATACCCATAAGGAAGCAAAATGATCTCCATAAGCACAAGTGATCTCGCCTACCGGGTAGGTACGAGAGAAATAATTGCAGACGTGTCCTTTTCCCTTGAGGAAGGGGACCGTTTGGCAATAGTGGGAGTAAACGGCAGTGGCAAGTCTACCTTGCTGAAGATGCTCTGCGGCGAATACACCCCCGACGAGGGAGACGTGTTCATCGCAAAGGGCAAAACTGTCGGAATGCTCCACCAGGACGACGCGTTTAACATAATAGAAGGAAACGGCGGCAAGGGCTCACCCATCGACAATACGGTGCTCGGTCAGATGTACGCCGTTTTTGCCGAGCTTTGTGATATGGAGGTGCGACTTGCGTCACTTCAGGCACAGCTTGACTCGGCAGATCCCGAGGACACTGTGACTCTCAACCGACTTTCAACGGAGTACACAAACCTCAACAACAGATACATCCGCGACGGCGGGCTTTATTATCAGTCGCGCTGCCGCAGTATTCTTACAAACCTCGGCTTTGACGAGACATATTGGGCGCTTCCCGTTTCCTCGATGAGTGGCGGACAGCGAACCCGACTTGCACTTGCCAGACTTCTCTCCCGTGAGCCCGATATCCTCATTTTAGACGAGCCAACCAACCACCTTGACCTTGACACAATGGTGTGGCTTGAGAATCATCTTGCGGCGTACCCCAAAAACAAGACGGTGATCCTCGTATCCCACGACCGACTTTTCCTTGACAGAGTTACAAACAAGACTCTTGACATTGAAAATCAGCGTGCAAAGCTTTACAAGGTGCCCTACTCCAAATATGTGGAAGAAAAAGAAAAGTTCCGCCGTGAGCAGGAAAAGCGTTACGAGCTTCAGCAGCGTGAGATCGCCCGACTTGAGGCATACATCGAGCAGCAGAGACGCTGGAACAGAGAGCGAAACATTATTGCGGCTGAATCAAGAGAAAAAGCCATCGCCCGAATGGAGAAGGTGGAAAAGCCCAAGGCCGCACCCCGATCTATCAGATTCTCCCTCAGTTCATCGGGCGAATCGGGCAACGAGGTGGCTAAAATAAAAAACATCACCATGGGATTCGGAAACAACATTCTTTTCAGAAACGTTTCCTTCATGGTGAAAAAGCGTGACCGCTTGTTTATCACAGGACACAACGGCTGCGGAAAGTCTACATTTATTAAAATACTCCTCGGTCAGCTTGAGCCTCTTGGCGGCGAGATAGAGTTCGGCTACAATGTAACGGTTGGATACTACGATCAGGAGAACCAGAATCTTGACGAGACAAACACGGTCCTTGATGAGCTGTGGAACACTTACCCCGATCTGACTCAGACGGAGATACGCAATACTCTCGCCATGTTCATGTTCCGAGGGGAGGATATTGAGAAATCGGTATCTGTTCTTTCGGGCGGTGAGAGAGCGCGGCTTACTCTTGCGAAGCTGATCCTCTCGAGGATGAATCTTCTAATTCTCGACGAGCCCACGAACCACCTTGACATCGAATCCCGCGAGGCACTTGAGAATGCCCTGAAGAATTTCGACGGCACTATTATCACCGTATCCCACGACAGATATTTCTCACGCCAGCTTGCGACGAGATTTATTGATCTTGGAGACGGCGGACGGGAATTCAACGGCACTTATGACGAGTATATGGCATGGCGCGAGGCTCGGACGGTGGAAGGCTACTTCAAGGAAGAAAAGCCTGCGGAGCAAAGCGGTAAGGACGAGTATCTCGAGCGGAAAAAGTCCAATGCGGAGCGTCGCAAGGCTGAAAAACGCAAGGCAGAGGTTGCGCGTGAGATCGCAAAGCTGGAGAGGGAGCTTGTTGAGATAGATGAGCTGCTCTTTGGTGAGGCGGCAACTGACTACATCCGTGCGGCTGAGCTGACGGACCGCAAGATCACGGTAGAAGACCGACTTATGTCCCTGTACGAGGAAGAGGAAGAGATCTGAGTTATAAGCCGGGTGGAATATCGGGGTGGGTGACAAAACAAATAGCCCTGTCATTTTGACCTCGAAGAATCTATTTGAGATCCTTCGATTCCGCTACGCTACACTCAGGATGACAAAATAAAGCGTTTGCTTGTCATTCTGACCTCAAAGAATCTTTTCACTCAATCTAAACAAAACAAAATGGGTGCAGCTTTGGTTTGACTAAAGCTACACCCTGATTTTTTATTCTTTTATCCATTCAGCAAGGCTATCTGCATCCAGCCCGGCGTGCTTCATCAGATGATTTATGTCTCCGTGGGGGATGAAGGG
>JAGBGV010000222.1 GCA_017935805.1 Clostridia bacterium
CTATGTTGTACCTTGTGTCAAAGGTTATCAACTCCCATGACGAGTTCAAGTTGCGTGCTGTGGACTCACCAAAGTTCGAACACTTGATGCCTGCTGTGTGGGACAGAGTTGACCCTGTTCATAACGTGTTCCACGAGGACAGTGAGACATACACATCGACCTTTACTGTGTACGATCCTGATTTTGAGGTGTTCTATGACCATTGTACCGATGACATAGCACGGACGCGACGGCTGAAAGTAATGAGTGTACCCGCAGGAGAGAACACCTTTGAAGCTTCCTGCATGCCGTGGAGACATTTTACATCTATAGGCGCGGCGGCCGAATCAATACCGCTGTCTCCGATCGTGGCGTGGGGCAAATTCACTGAAAAAGACGGGCGCTGCATGATGCCGCTTTCAATACAGATTAGCCACGCGGCGGCTGACGGGTATCATCTCGCGAGATTTTTGAATGAGGCAGAAGCACTTGCCGCGACTCTTGCAAAAAAAATATTATAATGAGGTTAACTTATGGATAAATACGATATTGCGATAATTGGCGGAGGACCTGCGGGATTTACTGCGGCACTTTACGATTGCAGAGCAGGATTTACCACCATTGTATTTGAAAAAGCATCCCACGGCGGACAGATGGGTATTACCTCGGAGATCGAAAACTACCCGGGATTCGCTCATGTAGACGGATTCGAGCTTGCCATGAAAATGATGGATCATGCAAAAGGGCTTGGAGCTGTTATCAAGTCACAGGAGGTTATTTCTGTTGACGTGTCCGGACGGCGTAAGACAGTCAAAACTAACCGCGGTGAGTATGATGTAGGCGCTGTGATCATTGCAGGGGGAGCAAAGCCCAGACTTCTCGGTGTGCCCGGGGAAGAGCAGTACAAGGGCAAGGGCGTGTCATATTGCGCAACCTGTGACGGTATGTTCTTCCGCGGCAAGACTGTAGTTGTAAACGGAGGCGGAGATACGGCTTTTGAGGATGCTGTGTATCTTTCCAATGTGTGCGAAAAGGTGTATCTTGTTCACCGCCGCGATTCATTCCGTGCGTCTGCCGCATCAATAAAGCGTGCCGAGGCAAAGGGGAACATTGAGTTTATCAAAAGCTCCGTTGTTGAAGAAATACTCGGCGACGGCATGAAGGTCAGCGGAGTTAAGCTGAAAAATGTGAAGACGGATGAGATCACAACTGTGGACTGCGCGGGAATATTTGTGGCGGTTGGCAGAGTGCCTGACACGGAAATATACTCCGATAAGCTTGAGCTTGATGGCAGCGGATATATCGTGGCAGACGAGACCTGCAGAACAAACGTACCCGGTGTGTTTGCGGCGGGAGATGTTCGCACAAAGCCGCTCAGACAGATAGTAACAGCCTGCGCTGACGGTGCTACTGCTGTGAAATTTGCAGAAGAATGGCTTGCTGAAATTGCAGAATGAGGTGTGAAAATGAAACTTGGAATAATTGCCGCAATGACTATTGAAGCGGAGCTTATAGTGGCTTCGATGAACGATCCCATAAAAGAAAAGTGCGGCGGGATCGAATATACACTTGGTAAGATAGGTGATATTGACGTTATTTGTGCGGTGTGCGGAGTTGGCAAGGTTTTTGCCGCGATGTGCGCACAGGCAATGATTGTGAGATACTCACCTGATTGTATTGTGAACACGGGTGTGGGCGGTACCCTCACAAGAGAGCTCTCGATCGGAGACGTTGCGATTTCCCACGCTGTGGTTCAGCATGACATGGACACCTCCCCCCTGGGAGACCCGGTTGGACTTATCTCCGGAATCAATATCATTGAAATCCCCGCATCGGTTGAGCTGGGGGAGAAAATTTGCAAGATTGCTGAAAGATCCGGCGTGAAGACTCTCTGCGGAACCATTGCTTCCGGTGACAGATTTGTTGCGGATGCGGATGTGAAAAAGAGAATAGTCGATAACTTCGGCGCTGTGGTTTGTGAGATGGAGGGTGCGGCTGTCGGTCAGGTTTGCTATGTGAACGGCGTTCCGTTTGTTGTGGTTCGCGCAGTTTCAGATGATGCTGACGGCGGTGCCTGCGAGGATTATCCTACCTTCGCAAAGAAGTCCGCGGAAGTGTCAGCAAAGATCATCGTTGAGCTGGCAAATTCCTTATAAATCAATAAAGAAAAAAGGCTATTGAAAATGAAGTGAACCCCAAATAGTTCACAGAAAATAAAAAAGCTTTAAAACAGGAAGGAGTTACTTCTTCCTGTTTTTTATTCGTTTTGTATTATAAAAAACTATCCATTCTTCAACTAATTGAACATAATGTTCTATCGATGTGATATTATTATTATA
>JAGBGV010000223.1 GCA_017935805.1 Clostridia bacterium
CACCTTCAGCGACTCTCCCCGTCAGTGGGGTAACTACGAGATGGCATCCCCCGACTTCTATCAGAAGATGCGTGAGGGCGGTATTGCCAAGACTGCTGCTATCAATATTGCACAGTTTACTGAGGTATTTGAGGAGATCATTAAGGACGGAGTCGATGTTGTATATCTCGGCTTCTCAGGCGGACTCAGCTCTACCGTTAAGTCTGCTGCTGTGGCGGCTAATCAGCTCATGGAGAAATACCCCGAAAGACGCATCGTCGTTATCGACACTCTCGCGGCAAGCGCAGGTCAGGGACTTCTCCTTTACCATGCAGTTGAAGCAAAGAAGAACGGCGCTGATATGGACGGCGTTATTGCGAAAGTTAACGAGAACAAGCTGAAGCTGGCTCACTGGTTCACTGTTGACGATCTGGTTTACTTAAAGCGCGGCGGCAGAGTAAGTGCTGTATCCGCATTTGTTGGCGGTATGCTCGGTATCAAGCCGGTGCTTCACGTTGACGACGACGGTCACCTTATCGCTATGGAAAAGGTGCGCGGCAGAAAGACATCCCTCAAGACTATCGCGAAGAAGTACACTGAAACCGCTGAAGATCCCAAGTCCGGCGTGGTGTTCATTTCTCACGGAGACTGCATTGAGGACGCAAATGCTCTTGCAAATATGATCGAGGAGGAGCATGGCGTAAAGACCGAGATCATCACCTACGTTGGTCCCGTTATCGGCGCACACTCCGGTCCCGGAACACTCGCCCTCTTCTACATAGCAAAGGAAAGATAAGAATAAAGTAATTCTCATTTGACTTATCATTTGTAGTTTTGCGGAATAATATTTCCGCTATGCACTAGGAACTTGGTTAGCTAACGCAGGTTCCAAAGGATGCTCATGCCGCACCCTTTGGGATCCCCGGCACTTAGAGAGGTGAAAGTCACTTCGTTCTATTTCCCCTCTCTAAGGACTCTCCCCTTTGACTTTGCTTTAGCTAAAAACATGTAGCGACTCATGCCAATGTTATTTATCCGAAATTGCGACAGAAACGTCCATCAAGTTGAAGCTTGTTCTCAAAATTCGATTGACATAGTCAATAAATCGGCACGATTGCTTACAGATATCAACCGCAGTCCAAACAAAGGGTTGGATTCTTAAGGAAGGGAAACAGCGAATGCAGAATGACTTGTTCATTCAAATGAGCTCTTGCCCTTCCTTAAGCGGAGGAGAGCCGTCGGATACACTTCGCGAGAACAAAGTTCTCGGTGGGTAGGGTTGGTTAAATGTATGTTTTTTGTTTTCAATATACCCTACCCTGATCGCCGGTGATACCTCTTAAGTGCCCCACGCATAGTGAAACATAAAATTTAGCAAGCAAGTTAAGATGAAAAAACAAGAGGCACAATTATCCTTATGTTCTTCACGAACAGTGAAAATTTAACAAAGTAATAGTTCTGTTAAAGCGTAATTCTCGAAAGGACAAATCAATGACAAGAACAAAGCTGGCGGACAGACGTCTGCCGGATTACACTAAAGGTGAAGAGATCTTCAACATGGTCTCTCACATAGTAGGCGGAGCCCTGGGCATTGCGGCACTTGTGCTGTGCGTGGTGTTCTCCGCAATAAAGGGAGACCCGTGGGCGGTAGTAAGCTGCTCGGTTTACGGAACGTCACTTGTGTTCATGTACTCCGTGTCAAGCGTGTACCACGGACTATCCACCAACACATCGAAAAAAGTCATGCAGATCATTGACCACTGCATGATTTACTTCCTCATCGGCGGCACATACACACCGATCGTCATGTGCTCTGTCAGACAGGTCTCCCCGGGATGGGCGTGGACACTGTTCGGACTGGTTTGGGGATGCGCGGCGACTGCGGCTGTTTTCACCGCTATTGACCTGAAAAAATATGCGGCGCTGTCCATGGCGTGCTACATCGGAATGGGATGGTGCGTGATCATCGCCATCAAGCCAATGTTCGACGCTATGCCGATCCCCGGACTGCTGTGGCTTCTTGCCGGCGGTATTGCTTACACCGTAGGCGCTGTTATCTACGGTCTCGGCAGACGTCATCGCTATATGCACTCCATTTTCCATTTGTTTGTGGTACTTGGAAGCGTGCTCCAATTCTTCTGTATATTCTTCTATGTAATATAAATCATCACGATTGAAAGGTATAATTTGATCATGTCTAATATGGATAGAAACGGTATCTTGGTAGATGAGGGCGAAAAGTTCCTCGACGGATCTCTGTTTGCGAAAATGGCTCAGGGAGGTGCCGCACAGCTTCGCGCCAATGCTGACGAAGTAAATAATCTGAACGTATTCCCTGTTCCTGACGGCGACACAGGTGACAACATGAGTATGACCATTGAAAGTGGCGTTGCAGCAATGGAGAGAGTTGATTCCTCAAGCCTCACAGAGGTAATGTCCGCCTTATCAAGAGGTATGCTCATGGGCGCAAGAGGAAACTCCGGCGTTATTCTCTCCCAGTTCTTCAGCGGTATGGCAAAGGGATTTGAGCAGATCGACCGTGCAGATGCACAGACTGTAGGCGCGGCGCTTCAGGTTGGTGTAAAGCAGGCGTATCGCTCCGTACTTACACCTACTGAGGGAACAATACTTACAGTTGCCCGTGAATCCGTTGAATATGCGGTTAATAATCTGAACGAGGACAGCACTATCCGCACACTTTTTGCCGATCTCACAAAGGAAATGTACACCTCTCTCCAGAGAACACCGGAGCTTCTGGCAGTTCTCCGTGAGGCAAGCGTAGTTGACAGCGGTGGAGCAGGTCTGTTCTACATCATGGAAGGCTTCAACAAGGTGCTTCTCGGTGAAGAGATAACTGAGGGCGGTGCAAAACGTCAGGCTGCCGCAAATGTTGTGGACTTCTCCGGCTTTACCGAGGACAGCGAAATGGTTTACGGCTACTGCACAGAGTTCCTTCTTCAGCTTCAGCGCAGTAAGGTGAATACCGCTTCCTTTGATGTGGCAATTATCACGGAATTCCTCAAAACTATCGGCGATTCCATTGTTGCATTCAAGGATGGCAGTATCGTTAAGGTACACGTACACACAATGAC
>JAGBGV010000224.1 GCA_017935805.1 Clostridia bacterium
CCGTCCTCCTTCCCCTTAAGTGCCTGGATTCGCAAGGACTCGGCATGAGAGTCCTTGTGCGCCTCCCACGCGGAGTGGGCAAATGAGGTTAATTAATAAGTTCGGGTGAAGATAAAAGAGAAAAGTGCAGTTTGAGCCTGTTTGAAGCGGACGGTCGGGGACGCCCGTCCCTACAGTTGGTCGGGGCGGTGGGGTGAAGAGGCAGAAATGGGGTGCAGTTTGAGCCTGTTCGACGGTACGTCGAGCAACGATACGAAGTATCGTAACCCCTGCCCTACGGTTGGTTGGGAAATGAAGTACAGCGGCATACAAAAACGGGGGGTATTATAGGGGAGGCCGAAACCACCCCTTACCCCTCCGCTTCAAGTATCATATCAACAACACCCTCAAGATTATGCTCCCAATCGCGGAGACGGCTGCGATACTGGGAATAATAATCCTTGGTTCTGTGAGTCATCATCTTTGAGAGAAGCTCGCCGGGACCGCCGAAAACGTAACCGAAGTCATATACAACGCCACGGTTTATAAGATCTATCATGCGGGCGTCGTCTGCCGTGTCAGCTTTGCGCCCCTTGAGAGCCGCTTCGTATAACGCAGGCTGAACGTGCTTCCATGCCCGGGCGTTCATTACCTCCATTACTGCTCCCGTCATGTCATCGTTTGACGAATTGAGCATTATTCCGAACGCACTGCCCGAAGGGTCCGTTATGGTGTAATAATTCTGCTGCAGCTCATCCCATTTGGGGTACGGCAAAAATCCGTATGGATCCTTCATCTCCGAGAAATACCCCATAAGAGCATGAGCAAAGGTTCCGTACATGAACATAGCCCTGCCCTCTGCGAAAATATCGCTGTGAGTGCTCCAGTCACGGGTGGGATAAACCGCCGGGTGACCGTATATCAGCTCAAACACCTTTTCCGTAAGCGAAACCATTTTCTCATTGTTCATCTTGATGTAGGGCAGACCGTTTTCATCTCTCGCCGTAGTAGTCTCGCCGCAGGAATAAAGGAACGGCACCGCGTAGCTGGTAGTCTGTGCGGCAAGTCCGTATTGATCACGCAGATCCTCTTCCTGATTGCCGTTTAGGTCAATGTACCCGATACGCGAGAGCTCAATGAACTTGTCAAGAGTCCACTGACCGCTGTCAACGAGACCGTAGAGATCCGGCATCACGCTTTTGTATTTCTCCACCAAAGCCTTGTTGAAATATACGCAGTAGGTGACGCGGACCTCCTGAATGTTGGACGCACCAACCATGAGATAGCTTCGTCCGGCTACCTGCACAGCCTCACGGGCACTCTGATTCCACCAGGGAGCGTCGAGATTCATGTGAGGCATAGTTTCCCAGTCACGGAGCATACCGTCGGCGGCGTACCAACCGATCGTTTTGTAGTCATCAGTAACAATGGAGTAGGTCTTGTCATCTATGGCAATAAGGTCGTCCGCCTTGTCAGATGCCGCAAGGTACACAAGCTTTATGTTAAGCCTGTCCTCTACGTACTGATTCATGTCATGGATGGCGTCGTTAAGCCTGTCTCCCGTTTGCTCCTCGGGCTGCCAGTCGTTTATACTGTCCTCAGATGAGCAGAGGATCCCGAATGTCTGTCCATCGAAGAACAGCTCCTCAGGCACCGAGTCATTCAGAAGAGAACGCTCGTATTCAATCTTTTCGATCCCCTCAAGGGAGTCGTAGTATTCCTGATCGAACTCTATTTTGTCGCTGACAGGATTCTTCTTCGGTGCAACAAGTCCGAGAGACTCGCATCCGAGAAGAGGACAGCAGACGAAAGCTGCCGCCAAAAATAGCGCGATCCGTCTGCTGTAATTCTTAATATCAGTTGTCCTTCTGTGCATACTGTGATTCAATGTCATTCTTCACGTTTTCGTACATTTCTATGTAATCCTGAAGCTCTGTCTGGGCAGTGGATTCGAATGAACGGTAGTGGGATGCAAACTGGCTGCTGTTGTCCTTAACTGAGAGATATACACCTGTTGTGAAGATGTTGTTATTCTGACCAAGGTCCCAGATGTAGGGGAAGATGTTACCTGCGGAGGTACGGATAAGCTCGATCATGTCAGCGTTTGCGGACTCGCGGGCATAACGTACCTTGAGGGTGGATTCGTAATACTTGGGAATAACGGTCTGGGCGGACATCTGATTGAGATATTCAATAACCGCACTTACATAGTCAAGCTCGTTGAAGGAGAGGGTCGAGGGGATAAATCCAACCTCACCGCCGTTTGCTGTTGTAACGTAATTATCCTGAAGATCGTCAAGCTTCGGATAAGGCAGGATAGCCATGTTCAAATCGGCGTTTGCGAAAACATTGGATTCGAGATAACCAAGTGTCATGCAGGTGAGGAAGAGCGTATTGCCTTCAACAAAGCTGTTCATAGTCTTCTCAATGGATGTGTGAACACCCATAGCTGCTCTGTCGGTGTGGAACAGATTTGTGAGCTTTTCAGCCAACTGAACTGTTCTTTCGTTGTTGACTGTTATTACGGGATAACCCGCTTCGTCTCTCGCAATAAATCCGGGGTCAGAGCTTGTGATGAAGGGGATCATAGGGCCCCACCACTGCCACATGATGATACCGTACTTGTCTCGGGTGTCTCTCTTGTGGTTACCCTGTGTGTCAATATATGTGCTGTCGTAGGTGTATCCTGTCTCGCCTGTGAGATAGTTGTAATTCTCGGCGCCGCCGTTGATAATGGAGAGCATTGCATCCATTGTCCAGCCGCCTTTTCTGACGAGATCGTAAATAAGCTCGGGATCACCGCCAAGCTGCTTGTAGTAGTCCTTGTTCATTACAAGACAGTGGCTCTGGCGGATAACGTCAATGAAATAGTCACCTGCCAGCAGGTAGCGTGTGTTTACGTTGAGGGATGAGCTTTCCATGAATCCGTCATACCAGTAGGGCTGATCGAAATTGAAGTAACGGCCGTAGTTTGCATCATGGAAGAGACCCTCGGCTGTGAGACGGGCGCAGGTGTTATCGTTGATGATAAGATGGATGCCGTCAGCACCTGCCTGAACGAGGCTTCGAACCTCCTGGTTTACCACGGTGTACTCAAAGTCTGACTCAATGTAGTTGAACACGATGTTAAGCTCCGAGGCAACCTTGTTGTTTCTCTGGAGAGCAGAGTCGGATGCCTTGTCGCCGGATACTTCTTCTTCACCCTGGATGAGGTAGTTTGAAGAGTTGACCGGACCCTCGTGAGCAGCTACGTTGATGGAGGTGTGGATCATGAATGTCTCGCCATCGAAGTCCAGGTCTTCAAGCTTGAAATCCTCACCAACGTTGACTTCTTCTTTTTTCTTGTCGTCATTGCATCCGATGAGAGGGAACACCATTATCAGAGCAAGGCAAAGGGAAATAATGCGCAGAAATTTTGTCATATTATGACTCCTTTTGTTGTGCTTATTGCTTGTTGTTTGGATTGCCTGTGAATATATTACAATGATTAATTATACCATACAATCTTATACATTGCAAGGGATGCGGGGGATTTCCTCTTCCTTAATTACTGTTTCCGGCAAGATTTTTTTGACATATGGGGAAAAGCGGCAAAAATTACGAGGAAAACAAAAAACCGACGGTCACCCGCCGGTTTAATATTCAGCTTACGCTTCAGCTTCTTCAGCGCAGCAGCAATCTTCTTCCTCATCTTCGCAGCAGCAGATGGGCTCGATATCATCTTCGATATCGCCGAAGCAGTCTTCGCAGTCGCACTCACAGCAGTCGCCGTCGCAATCGAAGGTAACCTTGAAGTGCTTCTTGAAGAGGGCATAAGCAACAGCGAGGAGAGCGCCAATGCTGACAACCACACCGATAACGGTGAAGATCACCTTAAGAGCATCATTTCTTTTTTCCATGATAAATACCTCCATTTGATTTGATTTTTTCAGATATAATTATCTATATAACAGTATATCACAAAAATAAGAAAATACAATAGCCAAATAATTAATTTTTCGTGAGAAAACTTGGAACGGCGGGAAACTGTCACTTTCGACCACCGAAATTAAGCAAAAAAACTTGAATTTGTTTGAAATAGGTATTGCATTTATCATTTTGTTGTGATACAATAGTAAGGCTAACTGAATGATAAGGGCTATTTATGCCCAAAATTTCAAATATTGTTATTACGGAGGCAAAACTCATGGAATATGTACTTGGTATACTCCTCATACTCGCATCTCTCATTCTTATCGTAGCGGTTCTTCTCCAGTCCGGTAAGGGCAAGAAGGGTCTCTCCGGTGCGATTGCAGGCGGCAGCGACAGCTTCTTCGGCAAGAATCAGGCTGATTCCAATGAAAAGAAGCTTGCAAAGATCACAACTATCGTTGCTATCGTATTCGTTGTAGCTGTTATCGTAGCATTCGTTTTCCAGAACAGATTCGAGCAGAATGTTGATCCTAACGCAGGTTACAGCCAGGTTGAGGACGATCACGAGGGTCATGACCACGGCACAACAGCTCCCGAAACAGATGCTCCCGAGACAGACGCTCCCGAGGCACAGGGCACAGAAGCTGCTGAATAATTATTACGCAAAGACAGCGAGACCAAAGGGTTTCGCTTTTTTGTTTCTTCGGGAATAAAATAAACAAAAATTTTTTATCTCATCGCAGCAATTTTAGAAAAACTGATGTTGCACACAGGTCGCGGTTGTGATATAATATGGTATACTTTTTTTGAATTTTTTTGAAATTGATCGGAGGATACACAATGGATACAAATGTTCGCCCCGAAACAATGCAGCGCATTACCACTATTGAGCTGGCAAATGCTTTTATTGAGGAGCAGGTCAGTCAGATCCGCGCTCAGGTTAGAAACGAGAAGGTGCTTCTCGCTCTCTCCGGCGGTGTTGACTCATCGGTTGTTGCCGCGCTTCTTATCAAGGCCATCGGCAAGCAGCTCTAC
>JAGBGV010000225.1 GCA_017935805.1 Clostridia bacterium
CACAGACCTGAATTGCACGCCCTTGCCTTACAGCTTATCCAAATCAGGCCGAGCAGAATACCAACGAGCCCGTAACACAGCAGCCACACAATAAATATACCGCTCAACGACAGCGTCATCCACGGGTCGGATGCTGATCTGATGGCATACCACGTGCTTCCGCCGCTTACCCACATGAGTATACCGCCTATACAACACAAAAATGCCGAAAACAATAGTAACGGTATGTTTTCACCAACCACTCTCAATTCACACTTAATTCGCCTGAACAAAAAAATCACCCCATATCAATGTATGAGGTGAAATTTTGTTTTATTAGCAGATTTTACAGGAACCAGTCATTTTCATCATCTGTGTTCTCGTCATCGCCGCCGTAGATATCATCCTCGTCCGGAGGCAGTGCGTCGGGTTCATCATAATCATAGCCATACTCAGAATCCGGGGGGGTGTATCCGCTATATTCCGCAGGTGGATTTCCGCCCCACGGTCTATAGTCACAATGCTTGTAACAATATGCGTTATACGGTGTTTCTACATAAGTTGAACCGCAGTATTCGCCTTCTTCGAGCATATTTGTAAAGTACGGAACTCCCCACCATCCGCCTGGCTTAACAGACTTTGGCATTTCACGGTATACATACTGTGCATCCTCAACATAGATCTGTGTCGGGAAGCTTCTGTCCTCAACTCTGATAAGAGCAACCTCTGAACAATCCTTGGGGTTGCAGTTATCTGATGCAATAAGTCCCGTAGAATTGTCGCGAAGCACTACTACGTGAGTCTCGCAATACTCTGTGGGAGCAGTTTCTCTTGTAAAGTAACCTGTTTCAGCTCGATTTCCGCGAGGGTCAAGAGCACAGGCATCTGTACAAAGCTTACCGGAGTCCTTGCAGTATGTGGCAGTTATTACACCGGGGGCTGTCTTGAAGGTTTCAAGAGGTTCACCGCCCGCGTTAGCTTCATCAATATATTTCTGGTGAAGCATTGTCATGACCTTGTCCCACACAACAAGCGAAGGGCTCGTACCAAATGAGCTGAGCGACTGGGGGAAGTCATAACCGGTCCACACGCCGCCAACGTAGTATGGTGTATATCCAACGAAGTAACGGTCAAAGTCAGTACTTGTTGTACCGGTCTTACCTGCCACGTTTACTGAATAACGGAGAGTACAAGCTGTCGCCGTACCGGAATTAACTACATTCTCCAGCATCTTTGTCATGATAGAAGCGGTTTCTTCACTGATAACGATTCTGCTTTCGTCCTCTTTACCAACTGTCACGTTATCGCGTGTGCCAATTACAAGATTGCCGTTAGCATCCTCAACGTACAGATAAAGATTAGGTGTATTGTAAACGCCGTTGTTCTGGAAGATACAGTAAGCGGATGTCATCTCAAGAAGAGTTACTCCCTTATTGGGCTGACCGAGTGCCAATGCTGCAAGACCGCGGTCCGTAATACCTTGTCCAATTGAGTTGGTATCGTATTCGATAAGGCTGTCAAACCCAAGCTCATTCTTCATAAAGTCAAATGAGTAGTCAATAGTTATCATCTGAAGAACCTTCATGGCGATAGTGTTTACGGATCTTGTAACCGCGCTGTTGATGGTTGTAAGGCCTCTGAAGATATTGGGATAGTTATACGGGTAAGGGGTATATGAGTAGATTGCCTCGGTATCCGCTGTTGCTTCTGACAAGAGCTTTTCATTGAACATTACGGGAGTATCGTCAACTACTGAGCCATATGTGATAAGTCCGAGATCAAGGGCTGGTGCATACACGGAAAGGGGCTTGATAGATGATCCCGGAGGACGTACAGCCACCGTCGCACGCTCTGTTCCACGGTTTATGATCTTCTCACCGCGACCGCCGACAATACAGAGTAAGTCGCCGGTATATGGGTCGCATATAACCATTGCTGACTCCGGCTTAAGTCCTGATGTAACTGACGGGAAGTATTCATCATCGTTTTCGTACACAAGTTCAATTGTGTCCTGAACAGTCGGGTCCATAGGAATGTAGATCTTATATCCGCTATAGTAGATCATATTCCACGCCGTGGTAGCATCTACTCCGTAAAGCTCCATAAGATCATCCTGAAGCTGTGTAAGCATAGCCTCGGTGTACCAATTGTAAAGAGTCATTCCCTCTTCAACGGCACCCTCTTCATCTGTGGTATACACGATGTCGAGCTGTTCAATAGCCTGTGCCTCTCTGCACTCAGCCTCAGTAATGAAGCCATTGTTCTTCATTTCTTCAAGAACTACCCAGCGGCGCTCATAGTTGCCTATCTTTTCGACTTCCTTACCGTTAACGATTGTTATGAAATTATCATTATGGTATTTGGGCTCGAACTGTGAAGGGTTCTTAACGATTGCCGCCATAGCCGCACATTCAACAAGTGAAAGCTCGGATACGTCCTTATCAAAATAGAAGTTTGACGCCGCCTGAACACCGTAGCAACCGTTGCCGAGATAAATGATGTTCAGGTAAGCCTCCATGATCTCTTCTTTACTCTTTACCTTTTCAAGGTTCATAGCTCTGAAGATCTCCTCAACTTTACGCTGGATGGTGACCTCTGACTCCTGAGTTACGTTCTTAATAAGCTGCTGAGTAATGGTCGAGCCACCACCTGAGCCGCCTGTGAAGAACTTGAAGAACGACTTAACTGTCGTAATCCAGTCAACGCCGTTATGAGATTCAAAGCGCTTGTCCTCAATTGCTATATAGGCATTGATCAGGTCTTTCGGCAACTGATTATATGACACCGCAAGAGAGTTGTCGGTTGAGTACAGTCTTTGATCCACGATCTCAACCGGTGTACCATCGCGGTTGATTCTGTCCTCCTCCGTATCGTACTGCATATAGTAGATTCGGGTTGTAGAGTCCTGCGTGACTGTTACAATGGTGTTCGGGTCTATCTCAAGATCGAGATGCTGATTAATGTACACAGCAAATACAGACGCAACAATAATGCCCGTAATGAGCCCGATAAGAAGAACAGTCAGTAGTATGTTTATAAAATAAGACAGAATTCGGAGAAGCACTTTACTGATTATGCGAAGCACATTCAGTATTTCTTTGCCCCAATTAACTTGCCTTTGTTGTTTATCCATTATGGCATTCCGCCTTTCATGTTTTGCTGATCACTCAGCCAATGGTAGAATTATACTCCCAATTTTTGAATCAGGTGTTAACACCGACTGATTTTAATGGGAAATTAATGTGAAATCTGCATGATTTACCGCAGAACGAGATTTTCGTCGCCTACTATTTCACGAAGCTCATTAAGCACGAAGGGTTTAGGCTCGATCATCATCGGCGGCTTGAGGTATTCTCCCGTATCCTCAGAATAAAACGATACCGGAGTATATCCTTCGAATATTCCGCAGAGAGCATATGCCCGCTTATATTCCGATGAGCTTGTAGAGGGTACCCGAATATATATTTTTCGGATTTCCTGCTTCGGTTCTGTTTTCGCTGCAGTTGGCGATGTAACGGTTTGCTTCTGGTCATATTTCATCGGAGATAATGTCTCAGCATGCTGAAGCTCCTCTGTTTGAGAGTCTGACACAAGTCCGATAATACGGTCAACTAGAATTTTCACGTCCTCGTCCTCACGCACACTTACATTGCCTGACACGGCAATAACGGAATCATATGTGAGCAAATGTCCGAATTTTGCCAGCACCTTCGGGAATATGAGCAGTTCAATGGAAGACGTTCTATCCTCAAGCATAACAAATGCCATTTGTTCGCCGCTCTTTGTGTTTTTGTTGGTGCGCTTTGTGACACAGCCCACAAGGGTAACTCGACTTTTTGCATTAATGTCCGGCTTAGGTGTATATTCAGAGCCGTCACAATCTTCAGCAAGGTCAGATTCCGACATGAAGGCAGCACGAAGATCGGTGATCTTTGTTGGGTGAAGCTTCTCAGAATGGATCATGTAATCATCAAGCACATGACCTGTCAGATACAGTCCACAGCTCTCTTTTTCAAGGGCAAGCTTTTTCCGTGTGCTGAATTCGGGTATCTGCGGGAATACGATTCGCTCAACCTTGGGCAATTCTGCCTTGGGAGAAACATCAAACATTCCGATCTGTCCGTCAACTACATCAGAGGACAGGTTTTTCTTGTCAAGGAGTGACTCATACACCGCCATAAGCTGACTTCTCGGCACTCCCAGAGAATCAAGCGAGCCTGACTTTATCAAGGTTTCCAGCTGACGTTTGTTGATATCAGTCTCTCTGACACGTTCAATGAAATCATCGACATCAACGAATTCGCCGTTGCGGTTCCGCTCGTCAACTATCTTGTCAATAAGGGAGCCGCCAATACTTTTCAGCGCCGTAAGTCCGAATCGGATAGAGTCTCCTTCAACGTGGAAATCTCCCCTGCTTTTGTTTATATCCGGTGGAAGCACCTTGATATTCTGCTTTCCGCAGTCTGCTATATACTCAGCAAGCTTTTCTGTCGAGGACATTACTGAAGTGAGCAACGCACTGACATATTCGCGGGGATAGTGAGTTTTAAGGTATGCAGTTCTGAACGAGAGCACCGCATAAGCAGCCGCATGGCTCTTATTGAATGCATAGTTTGCAAAGCTTACTATGTCCTCAAACAGGTTTACAGCATCGCTTTCAGATATGCCCTGCTTTACAGCACCGTCGATGAATGCCTGTCTCTCTCCGTCAAGCACGCTTTGCTTCTTCTTTGATATCGCACGTCGAACAACATCTGCGTGACCGAATGAATATCCCGCAATTTCACGGAATATCTGCATTACCTGCTCCTGATAAACGATACATCCGTATGTTACGTCAAGAATCGGTGCCAGCTTTGGTGTGCAGTAGCGAATCTTTGAGGGATCGTGCCGCGCTTCGATATACTTTGGGATAGAATCCATCGGACCCGGTCGGTAAAGTGCTATTGCGGCAATGATATCATCAAGAGAGCGAGGTTTAAGCTGCGTGAGCATCTGTCTCATTCCCGCCGACTCAAGCTGGAATACACCGTCGCACTTTCCTTGTGAGATGGCATCGTATGTTGCAGCGTCAGAAATATCAACCTTTGTAAGGTCAAAATCAGGAATCTTTTCTCTGATCTGCAGCTCTGCGTTATTTATAATTGTCAGGTAGCGAAGAGCAAGAAAGTCAAATTTCAACAGTCCAAGCTCCGCTATTGTATCCATGTCAAACTGTGTAACGGTGACTCCGTTATTTACAGCAATTGGAACATAGGTTGTGAGAGGATTTTCTGTGATAACAACGCCTGCCGCGTGGGTTGATGCGTGTCTCGGCATACCTTCAAGTGCCGCGGCGGTGTCGATAAGCTTTCGAACATCCCCGTCATTATCGTACATTTCCTTGAGTCCGGAGCCCTCCAAGGCCTTTTTGAGCGACATTCCGATCTCTTGCGGTATCTGCTTTGCAACAGCATCAACGTCGTTGTAAGACATTCCGAGAGCTCGTCCGACGTCACGGACAGCGGCACGTGCGGCAAGTGTACCGAACGTAACGATCTGTGCTGTGTGATCCTCACCGTATTTTTCGCGAACGTAATTGATCGCTTCATCCCGTCTGTCGTAGCAGAAGTCTATATCGAAGTCGGGCATACTGACTCGCTCCGGATTGAGGAAGCGCTCAAACAGCAGATCAAACTTAATTGAATCTACATCAGTGATGCCAACAAGATACGCAACAATACTTCCCGCACCGGAGCCTCTTCCGGGACCAACAGGAATACCCTTACTTTTTGAATAGTTTACGAAGTCCCAGACAACAAGGTAATATTCGCTGTAACCCATCTTCGATATGATCGACAGCTCATATTCAATTCTCTCTTCGTAAGCGTGTCTATTGTGCTTCTCATCGAAAACAATGTGGCCGCGGCGGATTCTCGATTCAAGTCCGTCATATGCCAGCTTTTTGAGGTACTCGTCAGGGTGAGAGCCGTCCTCGGGTTTGTATCGCGGAAGCTTTGTTTTTCCAAACTCGAATTCAAACTCACACATATCCGCGATCTTCTGTGTGTTTTCACAAGCGCCATCATAATCGCGGAACAATCGTTCCATCTCAACCGTGTTTTTGTAGTAGAATTCGTCTGTTTCAAAGCCGATTGGTCTGCCGTCTGCAATAACGTTGTTCGTTTGTATGCACATCAGTATCGCCTGAGTTTCAGAGTCGGCTTTCTTGATGTAGTGAACATCGTTTGTCGCTACCATCGGAATGCCGGTCTTCTCGGATATCTGACGCACGCCTGCATTCACCACGTCGTCATCTCTCATACCGTGGTCCTGTATTTCGAGATAGAAGTTTCCGCGGCCGAATGCTTTATCAAGGCGTCGGGCATATTCCTCTGCCTTTTCATACTCACCGGCAACTATGCACCGTGGTATATATCCCGCAAGGCAGGCGGAGAGGCAAACAAGACCCTCTGTATGCTTCTCGAGTAGATCTGTGTCAATTCTGGGCTTTGAATAGAATCCGTCGGTGTATGCCTTTGAAACTAAATAGATAAGGTTGTCCCATCCGGTTTTATTTTTCACAAGAAGAACAAGATGCGAGCTTCCTGCATCATATTCTTTTTCTCTGTCGTACATACTGCGGCGGGCTACATACACTTCACAGCCGATTATTGGCTTGATTCCCTCCGCTTTACAGGCTTTGTAAAACTCGACAACGCCATACATTACGCCGTGGTCGGTTATGGCGACAGCATTGTGACCTGCTAATTTAGCAGCCTTTGGTATATCGGAAATACGGCAAGCTCCGTCGAGCAAACTGTATTCGCTATGAAGATGCAGGTGAACGAAGTTTCCCATATTCCCTCCTTATGCTTTAGTTTTCTGTATTCTCTGATATAATACCGGCTTTCTCCGCAAGAGCAAGTATTCTCTCGAGTCTGTGGCGAACCCCGGATTTTGAAACCTGCGGATTCATTAGCTTACCAAGATCAGTAAGCGAAAGCTGGTCGTTTTCAATACGCAAAAGCGCAGTTTCCTTTAGATCTGACGGAAGAGAGTCAATCTTCCCCGTGTCTATAAGTGCTCTTATTGCGTCTGTGTATTTTTTAACTGCCTGAAGCTGTTTTTCGATGTTTGCCGTGTCGCAGTTGACCTGTCTGTTTACGGAATTACGGAATTCATGCACGATCTTTGAGTTCATGACATCAAACGCCGCGGCGGATGCTCCGAGATATACAAGCATATCTTCAATTACCGCACTGTCCTTAACGTACAGAATGTATTTATTCTTACGCACGGAGGGTCTGAAATCAAATCCCGAGTCAATGAGTAACTCCTGCACCGTATCACGCTCACTCTCAAAATAGAACGAAAGCTCCATGTGATAGGATTTCTCAGGATCTGTAACCGAACCATATACTGTAAAAAGTTTACGCCAAAATACCTCTCTGCAAACATCGCAACGGCATTTTTTGTAAACATCGGCAATAATTTCGCTAAAGTCAGTTCTTTTGTCGATGGCATCAAGGGCGCTGCTTGTGAATTTACAGCATTTTTTCTTAATCTCTACAGCTTCAAGCTGATTCTTTACTTTTCTTGAAAATGATTCTGTCATTTTACGTATATTACTTCGCACTGAATGGCGCATCCGAATTTCTCGAGAATAACAGCCTGTATATGCTTTATTAGTGCAAGCACATCAGCTGAGGTTGCGCCGCCGATGTTGATAATGAATCCCGCGTGCTTTTCGGATACCTGTGCGCCGCCGATTTTGAAGCCCTTGAGTCCGGCCTCGTCGATCATCTGGGCTGTATATCTTCCGGGGCAACGCTTAAATACACTTCCTGCGCTGGGATATTCAAGGGGCTGCTTTGATACTCTGCGATTCATGAAATCGTTCATCATCTCGGTGATCTCGTCTTTATTTCCATTCTTGAGCTCGAACTTCGCGGACAGAATCAGACGGTTAGTGTGCTTATAGACACTGTCACGGTAGCCGAAATTATGCTCTTCAAGGGAAATAGTCTTCACCTCAAGAGTGTCAAGGTCAAGGTATGTACTTTCTTTGAGGACAAATGCGACCTCGCCGTTATATGCCCCTGCGTTCATGTACACAGCGCCACCCACAGTGCCTGGGATACCGTTTGCAAATTCGAGACCTGTGAGAGAATTATCTCTTGCAGCCTTGGATAGTGCTGTAAAGGAGACACCGGCTTCAGCGGAAACTGTACATCCGTCACAAGTTATACCACGCAGAGCGCAAAGAGAGATAACTGCTCCGCAAAATCCTTCGTCGTCAAAAATAACGTTACTGCCATTTCCGAGGAAATAGTGGCGTACCCCGCATTCCTTTACCATTCCGCAAAGATCTTTGAGACTCTGCAAGGTAGGCGGAGTGATATATAAATCAGCAATGCCGCCAATACGGAAAGTTGTATGACGGCTCAGAGGCTCATTATATTCGATTTGTATTTGTTCGTTGTGTGCTTCATTGTATTCTTTAATAAGAGCACACAGTCTGGTTAAATTATCAGTCAAGGTGACCTCCGATAATCAGAGAATGCCGAAAAGATCGGTGAGCTTAC
Organism: Clostridia bacterium; assembly: GCA_017935805.1. The sequence goes on from JAGBGV010000225.1 coordinate 8,547, forward strand.
TGACAGTATATGTAAGCACACGTCCCTTGTCAGGCTGGTTTTTGGGGTTGTATCTGCAGATATCAAGTCCGTATGCAATAGCACCGTCACAGTCAGACGTCAAAGAGTCGCCGATTACAAGATAAGCGGACTTGTCGTTGTCTCCAACAGCGCGGAGAACATAGTCAAAGAAGCCTTTGTCCGGCTTTGTATGTCCGATTCTTTCGGAAATGAACATCTCCTCAAAATACTTATCAATGCCGGAGAGTGCAAATCTTGATACTTGAATATCAGCGATACCGTTTGTAACAATAAACATACGGTACTTCTTTGAAAGTACTTCGCACACTTCGCGGGCATCGGGAACAAGACATCCCTGCTGACCCAGCGCGTGCATATACTCGTCCCGCATTGCAAGTGCCATTTTTTTCTCTCTCGTTATCATCCGGATAGCCGAGAGCAGAAAAAAGCATACGGAATCTTTCTATTTTCAGCTCATCAAGTGTTATTCCGCCAACTTCAAGTTTTTTCCACAGAGAGTCGTTTATCTCGGAATACATGGAATAAAGCTCTTCGTTGTAGTCAAGCCCTACACTTTCTGCAGTGGATTTGAAGGCCAAATACTCTGCCCGAGAGAAGTCGAGCAAAGTATTGTCCATATCAAACAGAATATATTTGTAGCTTGCCATTATTTTACGAACTTGTGGTAAGTCTTTTTACCCTTCTTAACGATCACGCCGTCCCCCGTGAAGGAATCTGCTTCTACAGCAGCATATACGTCAGTCACCTTTTCGTCGTTCACAAGGATACCGCCCTGCTGTACAAGTCGTCTTGCTTCAGACTTGGATGCACAGAGAGCGCCTTTAACGAGCATATCGAGCACGCCGATCTTTCCGTCTGTGAAGTCTTCATCTGCAAGAGTTGTTGTAGGCATGTTTTCAGTAATTCCGCCGCCTGCAAACAGAGCTTTTGCTGCTGCCTGTGCCTTTTCAGCTTCCTCTTCACCGTGAACAAGCTTTGTAAGCTCGTATGCAAGGATCTCTTTTGCGGTGTTGAGCTGACTACCTTCCCACTTATCCATTGCGTCGATCTCTTCGAGAGGAAGGAATGTGAGCATACGGATGCACTTGAGTACGTCGTTATCGGATACATTTCTCCAGTACTGGTAGAAATCGAAGGGACTTGTCTTGTTGGGATCAAGCCAAACGGCACCGGATGCAGTTTTGCCCATCTTCTTACCTTCAGAGTTAAGAAGAAGTGTGATAGTCATAGCATGAGCGTCCTTACCGAGCTTACGTCTGATAAGCTCGGTACCGCCAAGCATATTGGACCACTGGTCGTTTCCTCCGAACTGAAGGTTACAGCCGTGTGTCTGGAACAGACGGTAGAAG
>JAGBGV010000226.1 GCA_017935805.1 Clostridia bacterium
AATGTACCGCTGACTTCATTCTCCATTCTCTTTGCGAGATACAAGGGTGAGCTTCTTACGCAGGTAAAGGGAGCGGCGGCGCTGTCAAGGCTGAAAAAAGGTGACCGAGTTCTTATTTCCGAGGGATGCACTCATCACAGACAGTGCGGTGACATCGGTACTGTAAAGCTGCCGAGGCTTATCGAAAAAACAGTTGGATTCAAGCCGGACTTCACCTTCACATCCGGCGGCGAGTTCCCGTCTGATCTTTCGGAATACAAGCTGCTCATTCATTGCGGCGCATGTATGCTGAACGAAGCAGAAGTGGCTCACCGAATCGGTAAAGCAAGGGAATCGGGCGTTCCTGCAGTAAATTACGGCATGGCGATCGCTTACATGAACGGCATTCTTCGCCGAAGCCTATCGATTTTCCCCGAAGCATTGGCTGTTCTCGGTGAATAAACTGCCTAAAAAGCAAAATGCAACTGTCGGTTGCGGAATTTCCAAGGGAAGTTGGTTGTAAAGTGTGCTGATTTCTGATATAATCATTATGAAATCTGAATGGAGGCACTGAAATGACTCTAAACGAGAAGATAATATATTGCCGCAAGAAGGCCGGTATGTCTCAGGAAGGACTTGCCGAGGTGATAGGTGTATCACGCCAAGCGATAAGCAAATGGGAAACGGGAGAATCAACGCCGGAGGTAGGAAAACTGCTTTTGCTCTCGAAAACCTTCGGTGTCACAACGGATTGGCTGCTGTCAGAGGACGGTCCTGAGGATGAACAGGCGAAAACGGATGAGCCGACGGGAAGTAATCCTTATTATCATAAATCAATGGACTCTTCCGCGGACTATCCCGCATGGTTGGACAATCTTCCACGCTCGATCGGCAGACTGTTCAAGCGGTTTGGCTGGCTCCTCGGCGTGTATGTTGCGGTTGTGGGAGCGATTATTGGCTTGATTGGCGGCGTGATGAAGATAGCCACGAGTTACATGGTCTCAGGCTTTTCCGAAACAACACGTGTTACGGTGAACGGCATGGACGGATTTATGGTCAGCGATAACATGTTCTTTGACCAATACGAAAGTGCTGCAAACAGCATGATGGACAACTTTGCAAAAAACAATCCTGTGTCTATCGTTGCTACGATCATGCTTGTGCTCGGAATCATTATGATAATCGGTGGAATAATTCTTGCGCTGGTGCTCAGAAGATACAGCAGAGATAAATAATGAAAAATTGCCTTCGTAAAGAGGGCTTTTTCTTTTTCTTATGCATAAATCCACCTCCTTGATATCAAACTAAATTCTGTAATATCAATAAGCGAGGTATGCCATGGAAAAAATAACATACAAGATTACGGATAAAAACGGAATTCACGCAAGACCCGCTGGACTTATCGTTCAGGCGGCAAAGCAGTTTTCGTCATCGGTAACACTCACTTGCAAAGGCAAACAGGCAGACTGCAAAAAACTGTTTCAGCTTATGCAGACAGGTGTAAAATCGGGGGATGAGATCGAAATATCAGCTGACGGAGAGGATGCGGCATCGGCTGTTGCGGAGATCGAGCGTACCATGAAAAAAGCGGGACTGTAACGGAGGCGAATAATGAAAGTATTAAGCGGACGAGGGGCATCTGACGGGATAGTCATGGGCAAGCTGAAGATAATTCGCCACAGATCCCGAGGCGGAAGTGATACTGGGTTCAGCGGAGATCCGGAAATAGAGATCACAAGACTTGACGAGGCGCTAATAATATCCCGTGATGAGCTTGATAAGCTATATGAAAATGCACTGGCGAGAGTTGGCGAGAGTGAGGCGGCGATATTTGAGATACACAAAATGATGCTTGAGGACGAAGATCTTATAGGTGAGGTCAGACGACTCATAGCAGAGGAGCTGATCTCCGCTAACCAAGCGGTGCTTAGGGCGGGAGACGAGCTTGCTGAAAAGTTCCGTGAAATGGATTCCGAATATATGCGAGCAAGGGCAGCGGATGTCTTGGCGGTCAGTGAAAGACTGTCGGAGATACTGCGCGGGGAATCTCACGGCACAGAACTGAAGGAGCCTGTGATAATTGCGTCTGATGACCTGACACCTGCCGAGACCATTGAGTTTGACCGTAATATGGTACTTGGGTTTGTCACCGAGGGCGGCAGTGATATGTCACACACGGCGATTCTTGCCAGAATGATGGGTATTCCTGCGGTGATCTGCGTAGGAGGGCTTGCAGATGAATTCGACGGGCGTGAGGTCATGATTGACGGCACAAATGGAGCTGTATATATCGAGCCCACATATGAGATCGCAAAGATTTACCGCGAAAGCCTTAAAAAGAAGCATGAGGAGGCACAGCGGCTTGAGCTGATGAGAGGGCTCAGATGCGTTAACAGATACGGCGAGCGTGTGTATGTGTCTGCAAATGCAGGAGAACCCAACGACGTGGATGAAGCAGTCAAAAATGACGCCGAAGGCATTGGACTGTTCCGCAGTGAGTTCATTTTTATGAGACGAAGCTCACCGCCCACCGAGGAAGAACAGTATGAGATCTACCGTGATGCGGCTCGTAAGCTGGGCGGGGCGGAATGCGTTGTCCGAACACTTGATGTGGGTGCAGACAAGCGGATATCATATCTGACAGGGAACACCCGTGAGGCAAATCCCGCTATGGGCATCCGTGCTGTGCGGCTGTGTCTCCGAATGCCGGAGCTGCTCATGACTCAATTTCGAGCGCTGTACCGAGCATCAGCTGAAGCAAATGTGTCGGCAATGATACCTATGATCTCTCTGCCCTCAGAAGTGGAGCGCGTTCGGGAGATTGCACGGGAGGCCAGAGAGTCACTTATCCGCGAGGGAGAAGAAACGGGAGAGCTCAAAATCGGTATAATGATAGAGACACCCTCTGCGGCAATACTGTCGGATATTCTTGCCCCTATGGTGAGCTTTTTCTCTATCGGTACAAACGATCTCATTCAGTACACCCTTGCCGCTGACCGAGAAAATCCCGACGTGGCATATCTCACAGATCCTCTTCCCGAGAGCGTGCGGCGCTGTATTCAGATGACCTGCACTGCGGCGCGGCGAGAGGGAATACCCGTCTGCGTTTGCGGAGAGCTTGGAGCAAAGACAGAAGAGACGGATTTTCTCATCGAGCTTGGGGTGACAAAGCTGTCCGTTGCACCCGCGCAGATACTGAAGGTGCGTGAGAAGGTGTACGAATCGCTGCAGATATTTCAACAAAACTGAATAGAGTCCCGGCGGATCTGACTGATTTGTCGGGATTTTTGCATAATTATACCTGATACACAGTTGATTTTTTGTATTTTGTGTGATATAATACATTTTGACAAATCATTCGGAGGCAAAACATGGCTCAGAAGAACAAGGTCACCTTTTTGGTGCGAATTGATGAGGAACTGTATAAAAAAATGCTTGCTGTAGCGAAGTTTGACGGCAGAGATGAGAATAATCACATACTCCATCTCATTCGAACAAATGTTGCATATCACGAGCGCATCCACGGCAAGATAGATGCATCAAAAATTACACTTCCCGAAAACACAGAGCAGTAATTCATTATAATTTTTACTATAAATTTGGAGGACATTATGGCAAAAGAAAAGAAAAAGAGCACTTTCTGGTCTGAGTTCAAGACCTTTATTGCTCGCGGCAACGTAATCGACATGGCAGTCGGTGTTGTTGTAGGTTCTGCTTTCACAGCGATCGTTAACCAGCTCGTTAAGGGCATTATCAATCCCTGTATCGGCAAGCTCATGGGCGGCGCAAGCCTGTCTGATCTGAAGGTAATTCTCACTCCTGCAGTTGAGGCAACAGAAACAACTGCGGCTGTTGAAGAAGTAGCTATCCAGTACGGCGCATTTATTGATGCTATCATCAACTTCATTATCGTTGCGTTCTGCATATTCGTTATCGTACGCACAATGAACAAGATCAAGGACGCAATGAAGAAGAAGGAAATCGAAGAAGCAAAGGCGGCTGAAGAAGCAGCACCCGCTGAACCTTCTGAAGAAATTCTCCTCCTCCGTGAGATCAGAGACTCCCTCAAGAAGGGCGAATAACCGTAATCTCAAACAGGCTCACTTCGGTGGGTCTGTTTTTTTATAGAGTCTTGCAAAAAATATCAAATTATGATACAATGAAAAAAACAACTGCGGAGGGTCATATGGAAGTAATCAAAGGTGTTTTAAGAAGAATGCTGATTGCTCTAATATCAACGGTTATCGTATTGATTGTTATAACTGTTGTATTACTGATTAATTATGCCATTAGTAACAAGAATAATGATAAAGAAGTTATGAATATGACCAGATGCGTCATGTCTGCAGAAATATGCGAAAAGCTGACTGGTGCAACTGTTGAAGATTTTGTTGAATATCAGCTTTGGTTTGATTTTTATGATGGTAGCAGCCCGAGATCTACAGAAGGAGTCGATGGTGAACTCGTAATATTCTTAAATGATAGTCAACTTTCCTCATGGCGAAACGAGTCTATGGCAAGGATCGACAATGCAGAAGCGGTTGGTGCTGAGGTGGCATCTGATTTGAAGGGTGTAACAGTTTCTTGGAGTACCGTTTATGACGAAATAGATATGATAGATTCTGCCATGAGAGGGTGCGTATATCTTCAGATAATGAACGGGGCTTCTACGGAAGATGTTTATGTTGATTTGATTGTTGTTGATGAAGTAACAGGCGAGGAAGAGTTTAGTTTTCGTTTCCCGGAAAAAATGTTTACTTCAGTTAACAAGAGTGGGGACAAGTACTATTTCGAATTTGAATAAGTTGAAAATTGCATAGCAAACAGGCTCACATCCGTGGGCTTGTTTTTTTGCCAAAAAATCACATCAAATCCTCCTCTGTTTTTTCATTCTACTTGAATTTTCTTCCGAAATCTGTTATAATATACTGAATAACTATTTTTGAGTAAATAATTCAACTATATATTGATACAGAGGTATTTATGGCTCTTACCGAAAAGCAAAAGCATATCAGAAATTTCTCGATAATTGCACACATCGACCACGGCAAATCCACTCTTGCTGACAGAATCCTTGAGTTCTCCAATACTGTTGCACAGCGCGATATGGCGGAACAGCTTCTCGATGACATGGATCTGGAGCGTGAGCGCGGTATTACTATCAAAGCCCGTGCGGTTCGTATCGACTATACAGCACCTGACGGAGAGCAGTATGCACTTAACATGATCGACACCCCAGGTCACGTTGACTTTAATTACGAGGTGTCCCGTTCGCTTAACGCTTGCGAGGGCGCACTGCTTGTTGTTGACGCTACACAGGGGATTGAGGCGCAGACCCTTGCTAACGCTTATCTTGCGGTTGATGCGGATCTTGAGATCGTGCCGGTTATCAACAAGATAGACCTGCCCTCCGCTATGCCCGACAAGTGCAAGGCTGAGATAGAGGATGTTATCGGTATTCCCGCAGAGGATGCGCCGGTAGTTTCCGCAAAGACAGGTCTTAACATTTCTGATGTTATGGAGGCTATTATCCGTGACGTGCCTCCGCCGCAGGGAGACGCTGACGCTCCCTTGCAATGCCTCATTTTCGACTCTGTTTATAACAGCTATCTTGGCGTTGTAGTTTACATCCGCGTAATGGAGGGAACTCTCAAGGCAGGCGACAAGATCAAGCTTATGCACACAGGCGCGGAGTTTGATGTTGTTGAGGTGGGCGTTATGGATCCCTTCGGACTTCGCTCCACTGGCGAGCTTTCTGCAGGCGAGGTTGGATATTTTACAGCCTCCATTAAAAATGTTACCGATACCCGCGTGGGTGATACGGTTACTCACGTTATGAGACCTGCGGACGAGCCTCTGCCTGGATTTAAGAAGGTGCAGTCCATGGTTTACGCAGGTATTTATCCCGCAGACGGCGCAAAGTATAACGAAACTAAGGATGCACTTGAAAAACTTCAGCTCAATGACGCTGCATTTACATTCGAGCCCGAAACATCTATCGCGCTGGGCTTCGGCTTCCGTTGCGGATTCCTTGGACTGCTTCACATGGAGATCATTGAAGAAAGACTTGAGCGTGAATTCAATCTGGATCTTATTACCACAGCACCATCGGTTATTTACGAGATCACCAAAAACAACGGAGAGGTAATTCGTATCGACAACCCCACCAACTATCCCTCACCTGATGAGATAGACGTGGCGGCTGAACCTATCGTGGCGGCATCAATTATCACTCCCACCGAATACACAGGCGGAATTATGGATCTTTGCCAGGACAGACGCGGCGTGTTCATTGATATGAAGTATATCGACACAAGCCGTGTTGAGCTTCACTACAAGCTGCCTCTTAACGAGATCATTTACGACTTCTTCGATGCGCTTAAATCCCGCAGCCGCGGTTATGCATCTCTCGACTATGAGCTTGAGGGATATGAGCCCTCTAACCTTGTTAAGCTCGACTTCCTCCTTAACGGAGACATGGTTGACGCGCTGACATTTATTGTTCACGCGGATAAGGCATACGGCAGAGCAAGAAAGATTGCGGAAAAACTGAAGGACAATATCCCGAGACAGCTTTTCGAGGTTCCGATCCAGGCGGCTATCGGCTCAAAGGTTATAGCAAGAGAAACAGTTCGCGCACTTCGTAAGGACGTTCTTGCCAAGTGCTACGGCGGTGATATTACTCGTAAGAAGAAGCTGCTCGAGAAG
>JAGBGV010000227.1 GCA_017935805.1 Clostridia bacterium
AAAATGACCTCAAAATTGCTGTGATACTTGATTTTTGTGTATATATATGGTACAATTTCCATAACCAAATATTTATAGTCGGAGACAAATATGAAATTCAGACAAGTACATCTTGACTTCCATACAAGCGAGAAGATCGACGGCATCGGATCAAACTTTTCGAAGGAGCAGTTCCAGTCTGCTCTGAAAAAGGGTCATGTTGACTCTATTACCGTGTTCTCAAAATGCCATCACGGTTGGGCATATCACCCCAGCGAAGCAAACGAAATGCATCCGGGTCTTAAGTTCGACCTTCTTGCTGCAGAGATCGAAGCAGCTCATGAGATAGGCGTAAAAACTCCTGTATATCTTTCAGCAGGTTTTGACGAAAAAATGGCGCGCCGTCATCCCGAGTGGCTTATCAGACAGAAGAACGACACTATCGACTGGGAAAAGCCCGGCTATCACGAGTTCTGCATGAACAGTCCGTATCTCGATTACCTTATCGCACAGGTCGAGGAAGTGGTACAGAAGTACGATTGTGACGGAATCTTTCTTGATATCGTCGGCGTTCGCTCCTGTTATTGCCAGAACTGCATAAACACACTTCTTGCTGAGGGCAAGGACCCTTACGATGAAGCAAATATCCGCGAACTGGGTGAGAGAAATTACGCAAATTACACTCGCCGTGTTCGCGAAGCTATTGATAAATACAAGCCCGGACTTCCCGTGTTCCACAATGGCGGTCACATAAGACGTGGCAGACGCGACCTTGCTCGCATGGATACTCATCTTGAGCTTGAGTCTCTTCCTACAGGCGGTTGGGGATACGACCATTTCCCCCTGTCCTCTGCTTATGCTCGCAATCTCGATATGGAATATCTCGGCATGACCGGTAAGTTCCACACCCATTGGGGCGAGTTCGGTGGATACAAGCATCCCAACGCACTCCGTTATGAAGAAGCACTTTGCGTAGCTTGCGGTGCGAAATGCTCTATAGGCGATCAGATGCACCCCGACGGATACATGGACGACGCTACATATGAGCTTATCGGTGCAGCTTATTCCGAGGTTGAGGCAAAGGAGCCTTGGCTTGACGGAGTTACTGCAGTTTCCGATATTGCTATTCTTTCTGATGAGGCGGTGTCCAACTACTACGCAGATGCAAAGACTCTCACATTTGCCGGCACAATGGCTGACGTTGGTGCAGTTCGATTGATGCTTGAGGGCAACTATCTCTTCGATGTGATCGACACAGACGAGTCGCTCGACAAATATAAGCTGCTCATCCTTCCTGACAGCATCAGACTTGACGCACATCTCACAGAAAAGATCAAAGCATTTATCAAGAACGGCGGTAAGGTCCTTGCGAGCGGAATAAGCGGTCTTTCAAACGAAAATGACAGCTTCACTCTTGATCTCGGTGCCGAATTCAAGGGCGCGGCGGCTTACAATCCTACATACTTCCGCCCGAAATTTGAACTGCCTTGCCTTGGCAATACAGCATTTGTTATTTATTCCAAAACATACGATATTGATGCTGTAGGTGAAGTTCTTGCAACACGTGAGAACCCCTATTTCAACAGAACAACATTCCACTTCTGCTCGCATCAGCATACACCGAACGATAAATCCGTTTCCGTTCCTGCTATCACGGTTGGTTCGGACGGTGCGTACATTTCCACGGAAATATTCAGCGAGTACGCGGAAATGGGCAGCCTTATAGCGAAGCTTATTGTTAACCACGTTATTGATACGCTTCTTGCCGACAACAAGACTGTGGTAACAAATCTTCCCGCACAGGGTGTGGTAACTCTTATGGATCAGAAGGGAGAAAACAGATTTGTTAACCATCTTCTGTACGCATCTCCCGTTCGTCGCGGTCAGGGTATTGAGATCATTGAGGATATCATCCCGCTTCACGATGTTAAGGTATCCGTAAAGACGGACAAAGAGCCGAAGAGAGTGTACCTTGCTCCGGAAGGACGCGACATTCCTTATACATACGATGGCGGCAGAGTTTCCTATACCGTTGACAAGCTCGACCTTTGTGCAATGGTTGTAATTGATTATTAATTCGAGAGGAGTTATACATATGAAAAGATCAGAAATCAACAAGTACATAAGAGAGTTCAGAGAAGAGCTGGACAAGATTTCCTTCAAGGTGCCCCCGTTCTGCCACATCAAGGCGGAGGATTGGAAGGATCTCGGTCACGAATACGATGAGATCAGAGACCGTATGCTCGGTTGGGACGTAACTGACTTTGGTTCAGGTGACTTCTTCAAGGTAGGTCTGCAGCTCGTTTGCATGAGAAACGGCGAGTTTGGCAACCCCAACACAAAGACATATGCAGAAAAGATAATGATGGTTCGCGACGGTCAGGTAACACCTATGCACTTCCATTGGAATAAGATGGAAGACATCATCAACCGCGGCGGTGCTGATCTTCTTGTTAAGGTTTACATGGCTGATGAAAACGAAGGCCTTTCCGATAAGGATGTTCCTGTTACAATGGATGGCGTAACAAAGCTGTATCCTGCAGGCTCTATCGTTCGTGTTAAGCCCGGTGAATCCATCACAATGCAGAGATATCTGTACCACAGCTTCTGGGCTGACGGCGGAACTGCTATCGTTGGTGAGGTTTCCATGTGCAACGACGACGCAAACGACAACCGCTTCTACGAGCCCTGTGGCAGATTCTCTGACATCGAAGAGGACGAAGCCCCCGAATACCTCCTCTGCAACGAATATCCCAAGGCTAAGTAAGAAAACCGAATACAACAAATAACACCGCCTTACACAAAGTAAAGCGGTGTTTGTTAGTTATTTCTTCAATCGAACTTAAAACCACATCTAATTATTGCGGTTAAACTTGCTAAATATTCTAATATTGAAGCTAGTGCATGGCTCATAACCAAAATAATTGCTGAAAAGAGTACGCATACTATTAAGAATATTATACTCTCAATCCCTCCACTATCTATGGGTATCAGTCCTCCTATTACGCCTGCTACTGCAAAAAACCACCCGAAGCCTCGAATAATATTTGCTATTTTTGATTCTCCTAAATCCAATTTATTAGCCAAGTCGTAATCCTCATAACTATTACTTCCATATCGTATTGGATATATAATATTGGGTCCTCCTTTGCTTTGGTTTGCTATTTCTTTGACTTCTTCGACTTTCTTAACAGAAAACACAATAGCCTTCCACTGTTCTTCTGTCACCTCAATTGGAACATATCTAAAATGTACGTCAACGCCATTAATCTGTTCATATTCGGGGTAATCTTCCGAGTAGCCCTCATATTGATAATACTCTTTCTCGCATAAGCCGAGCTCGATCAATACTCTATCACGTTCTTCTTTAATTGTTTTGTGCTGTTTTCTCAAAAAAGCTTCAACCTTATCCATACTAACAATCCTTTCTGAAATAAAAAAGTGCGCAGCCGAAACTACGCACGAAAAACGCAGTCAGCTTTCTGTTGCGACACAGTTCATTCCGGATAGGGATATGACAGCAAGACATACGTTTTTTCCAAAACAGTATGCCTATCCGAAAATAATATTAAACTGTGTCGCACAATTATTATATCATATTTTCAAACAAGAGTAAAGTGTATTTTTATTTTTTATTAAATCTTAAATGAGAGAATATCCTTCAATCTGCTGTATCACAGAGCCTTCCTCCGGGAGGAAGGGGGACCGCTTGCGGTGGAAGGAGCCCGCGTTACTTTTTATTGCTCAATACTTATTGTTCCGCACTCTCCCTCAGTCACCTACGGTGACAGCTCCCTCCCGGATGGAGCCATAATTCTAAATCATTAATACACCTGTATAACCGGTGCTGTATCAAACAAAATCACCGCTCTACAATTACGTATAGCGGTGTTTGTTTTTTCGTTTACATCAATATTTCACTCTCGAAATACTGCTCCTGGAAGTGCACAGCCAATTCGATCTCGTCCCGTGTGAAGCTCACTCCATTCGGCGCGACTACCCACTTGTCCTCACAGTCGTTTGTGCGGTGAATAATTGCGATAACCACTCCCACAAATTCAGCGATGGGCTCGTCAACTCCGAGAATATATGCGTCCTGCCATTCACCGTCGCCTCCCATTACGCCATCCACATAGCCGTAGTTGACATGGTAGAGTATATCGGGGTGATTTGGATG
>JAGBGV010000228.1 GCA_017935805.1 Clostridia bacterium
GAGTACTCAGTGATAAAGAGAAGTATGGCTATACAAAGCTCCCTTACTTTACAGATTACGGCAAGGATGCTGTTCTGTCAGCACTTCAGTCGGTGGGAATCGCTGCAGATGTGGTGGTAGCAGCGAATCCTGCACCTGCTGGAGAAGTGTTTGCGATCAGCTACGCCGGAGTGTCCGATGAGGCGGGGTTCTATATTAACCCATCAGTCGGAGTAACTGTGTTCGTCAGCGATAAAAAGCCTGCGAAGACAGCAAACGCAGGGGAGAATCTTGTGTATTTAACCTTTGACGACGGTCCGTCAAAAGAGGGAACACAGGCGCTGCTTGATATACTTGATATCTACGGCGTAAAGGCGACTTTCTTTACCTTGGGTACGGCGATAGAGGAGCATCCCGAGATAGCGGCAAATATTGCACAGCGCGGTCACTTATTGGGTTGCCACTCATTCACACATGTTTACGAGGATATTTACGCATCCCAAAGTGCGCTCGAAAATGAGGTCATCCTTTGGGAGAAGGCGGTGGCGGCGGCAGGAGTTGAGCTTACAGATAAGCTGTTCCGATTCCCGGGCGGCTCTGTTGGAGGAAAGCTGGAGCTGTCACAGATCGACACTATGATGGAAATGCTGAACTGGCACAGATACCGAGTCTTTGACTGGGGCGTGTCCATCAACGATGCGGTGCTGTATATGGCAGAGGATGAAGTTGGTTCATACGATTACATAAAAGAGAGTTTTACTTCTTCCCTTGAACAGCGAGTCAAGATCAACAGCAGAGCAGGAGGCGGCCCTGTAATAATTTTGATGCATGAGAATGTGCAGGAGACAGTGGATCTTTTGCCTTGGATCATTGAATATCTGATCGAGGAAGGATACACCTTTGGAGAGCTTTCCGATCTTGACAGTTCATGGATGTTTGAAAGAGATATGAAATAAAAAAAATCCCATAGGCTTAAAAAGTCTGTGGGAATTTTTATTGTATTGCTACTTATTTTGTCATATTGTCGAATGCGCTGAGCAGGGCCTTGGTACTTGCCTTGATAACGTCGGTATGTGTGCCAACGCCCCAATACATAGTTCCGTCTGCCCGTTCAAGACCGATGTAGGATGCGGCAACACTTCGGGAGCCCTGACCTTGCATACTGTGCTGCGTGAATACCTGAAGCGTGTAGTCTTCGCCTGTGTAAGCTTTAAGTGCATTATTTACAGCACTGAGAGAACCGTTGCCCTCTGCCTTCATTTTGGTCTTAACACCGTTTTCCATAAAGGTTATGCTGATCTTCACCCTGTCGTTTTTACGCACGAAGTCGAAGTCTGTGACTTTTATTCTGCCCTCAAGGTTCAGATAGTTTTCTGTGAATATTGCGAGTACCTCATCTGCCTTAAGCTCCTTGTGTTCGCGATCGGAGATATCCTTACACAGATAGCTGAAATGCTCGCGCATCTTGTTAGGCAGATTGTAGCCGTAGGTGTGCTCGAGAAGATATCCGATCCCGCCCTTGCCGGACTGGGAGTTGACTCGGATAACGTCAGCATCGTATGTTCTGCCAATGTCCCGTGGATCTATCGGAATATATGGTACTGTCCACCGGTGCAGATTATTTTCTCCTCTGTGCTTCATTCCCTTGGCGATTGCGTCCTGATGAGAGCCGGAGAACGCGGCGAATACCAATGCTCCCGCATAAGGAGCTCTGTCGTAAACGTGCATTCTGGTGCATTTTTCGTATTTTTCAACCAGATAGTTCATGTTGGTGAGATTAAGACACGGATCAACACCGTGAGAATACATATTCATTGCAAGGGTGATGATATCCACGTTACCTGTGCGCTCGCCATTGCCAAAGAGTGTTCCTTCAACTCGGTCTGCGCCTGCAAGAAGTGCAAGCTCCGTGTCGGCTACCCCTGTTCCGCGGTCGTTGTGAGGATGAAGCGAAAGGGTAACAAACTGTCGATATTTAAGATTGCGGCTCA
>JAGBGV010000229.1 GCA_017935805.1 Clostridia bacterium
CCGCGCGAGTTGAGGAACTTCCCTTTGATGACACTGCAAAGCAGATGATGAACGAATGGGTCAGCGAAATGACTGACGGAATGATCGGTGAGGCTGTGTCTCAGCTTAATCCTGACCTTGTAATGCTTCTTATGAATACGGTACTGTTTGACGGAAAGTGGGAGACTGCCTTTGAGGAAAAGTATACAAAAGAAGGCGTATTCCACAACTATGACGGAACTGAATCGCTCGCTTACTTCATGCAAAACCATGCCGGAGATAATTACCGCGAGCTTGACGGAGCCATTGCAATATCAAAGTATTATTTAGACAAATATAAGTTCATTGCTGTTCTTCCCGAGGGGGATATTGACGAGTATATCAGCACGATGGATATTTCTGATATAATTCAAAAAATGCGTTCCTTCGATAATTATGACTTGCATCTTGTGCTGCCGAAGTTTGAATACGATTATTCCGTTGGATTGAATAGCACGCTTCAGGCGCTTGGGCTCAACAAGGCGTTTACGGGGGATGCCGAATTTAACGGAATGTTCGATGATGAAGGACGCAGCGCATTTATCAGCAGCGTCAAGCAAGATGCCAAGATCATCATGAGCGAAAGCGGCACAAAAGCTGCGGCATATACAGAAGTAGACATGGTTGAATCTGTTCCGATCAGCGTTGAAGCGAGATTCGATAAGCCATTCTTCTACATGATAATTGATGAAAACGGCATTCCGTTGTTCCTTGGAACGATATATGACTTCAAGGAGGAAGGTATGGCGGGAGACGCACCCAAAGTGGATGATTTAGATGACAGTAAAGAGGAGGATTCAAAAGAATTGATAGACGAAACAGTACGCATTCCTGAAGATGAGCTCGCGGATGTGTTTGAGGATTCCGTGGCAGAGTTTTCAGATAAGCTTTATGAACAGATAATTGCTGATAACGATAAGAAAGATAATACAGTTGTATCTCCCCTGTCTGTAATTTACGCGCTGTCACTTATCGCAAACGGAGCTGAAGGAGAAACTCTTCGGGAGCTTGAAGCGGCTCTTGGCGAAATTCCGATCGATCAGCTCAACGAGTATTTGAAAGCCCTGACAGATAAGCTTACCTCATACAAGAATACAAATGTTGTCGTTGGCAACTCGACTTGGACTAACAGTAAGAAATTTATTCTTTCCGGTGAGTTTGGCGAGATAGCCGATAAGTACTATTATGCAGAAGCAGAGTCCCTTCCCTTCGATAAAGCGGCAGTGAACCGAATCAACTCATGGGTAAGCGATAAAACCGACGGTATGATTGAAGGAATTCTGTCTGAGCTTGATCCAAATGCGCTGATGGTGCTTGTTAACACAATTCTGTTTGACGGAAAGTGGGAAACAGAGTACAGCGACAACGACATCAAAGACGGTGTTTTCCATAACTACGACGGAACTACATCTGATGTGGAATACCTTTTCTCAAAAGAAACAGGAGCTTATTTCACTGTAGACGGTGCTGTTGGCTTCTCCAAATCTTACAATGACGGATTTAAGTTTACAGCGGTACTTCCTGCAGATATAGACAAGTTTTTGAGTAATCTTGACGTAAACCGGATAATCAAGGCCGAGGAAAAAGCAAGAGGTAACGTAAAGGTTTATATTCCGAAGTTTGAATATGATTATGGCGCTGATCTGACAGATATGCTCAAGAACATGGGCATCAAGAGCGCAATGGCACCTGATAAAGCTGAGTTTTATGGGCTCTCTGCCGACGGTAAAACCAATGCGTTCATCGGCTCTGTGATCCAGAAGGCAAAGATAATACTTAACGAAAAAGGCACAAAAGCCGCTGCTGCAACGGCAGTTGCCACATACGGAACAACTGCAGTACCAAAAGAAGACCCTGTAATCAGACTTGATAAGCCATTCTTCTATATGATTCTCGACGAAGACGGAATCCCGCTGTTCATGGGAACAATATATAACATGAAATAAAACATAAAAAAATTAATGCACCTGACCT
>JAGBGV010000230.1 GCA_017935805.1 Clostridia bacterium
AAAGAAGCAAAAGAACTTTAGGGCATAGGTTTCCTTAATTTTTAGTTATACCTTCTATACTAAAAATCATTTGCACTTATTAGAACAGTAAAGACGTCTTGTGCCTTCCTTAAAACGGAAGCAGAAATTGTGCTGTGCCTCGCCGTCGACCTCAGTATATTCAACCATAGACCACTCGGGAGGATTTTTACTATCAGTCTGATAATTTCCGCCGACAGACCAAAGATAAACGGAATTATCACTGTCTATCTCACGGATCGCACCCATGTAAATGGAGAAGAAATCCACAACATTATATCTTACGAAATCAGTAACGGTCTTTGCATCTTCATCAGCAGTGATTCTGACAACAGAAGAAACAGTTGCATCTCCTGCCCAAACAGCTGTATCAGCATTGTCAAAGAGCATATAACTGCCGTCATCGGTCAGTATAATGGAGTGCTGATACGAGAAAAGCTGATCCTTTGTAAGACCGAACTCATCATTATCACCGCCGAGCTGCCAGATGAGAGAGCCATCGGTAGTACTGATCTTAAGGATCGCATCAAGGTGTCTGCAGGAAACGAGGATGTTTCCGTCAGCATCGTAATGCATTGAGTTAAAGTGTACATAATCGTGGCAGTAGTCTTCACCCTTTGTCCAGTCGATAGAGTTAGACTCACCAATAAACTGCTCGTAATCTGCACTACAGAATTCCCAAAGGACTTCTCCGTCCTTGATCTCTTCGATATAGAGCACTGCAAGATCTACCTTGTCAGCGGTTGCATCTACATCTGCGGGAACATCATGGAGTTCTTCTTTATACGCAGTAAGTATGTAATGTCCTTCATCGATCCAGATAAATCCGTGGGGATCGATCTTGATCTCTTCGCCATCCTCGGTAAGATAGAAAACTTCATCAATAACATTGTAGTTCTCATCCATGACCACTACACTTCCGGGATTAATACCCGCACAGTCGCCTGCAAAAATGTCATCAAGATAAGGCATATAAGTATATCTAACCTCACCGGTTGAGGTATACTGCTTACGGAAATCAAGGCCATTGGTATTAACCTCTTTTCCGTCCTTATCGGTATTTGTAATAGCTCTGTAGAAGATCAGTTCGCCCTTATTGTTGATCTTAAAGATATAGTTTGACGAAAGATCGTATGTTGAAAGATAGAAATCTCCGTCAGTAGTAGACTCACCCTTTGTTTCATAATCGGGAAAAGTCGAGGGCATAAGATTGATCTTGTAAGCAGATGTTGTATCTCCCTTTTTTACTTCGATATCAATAGCGGCATCACGTGTAATCGAGGTAATGTCAAGTTTTTTTGAGTCCTTGATCTCTTCACCGTTCACATACACAGTCTCACCGTCATTTCCCACCCACTGAACAACGAGACCATTTTCAACGCTGAGCATACTTAGATCAACTGTACCTTCCGCTGACAGATCAAGTAATTCTCCGTTGATGTAGATACCCGGATCAAGTAACTGATCACTCGGAATCACATCTTCCGTAACAACAGTTGTTCCGACAGTAACATTCCCCGCATCTGTCGTCACTGCTGTCTTTTTTGAATCATCACTTGTACATCCCGCAAAAAGTGCTGCGGAAAGTGCAATGGTAAGGAATGCGCTTAACAGTCTATTTTGTTTTTTCATAACAACAAATCTCCTTTTATTTTAAGCGTTATATCGAAGAATAAGAATTATTCGGGTTTATAGCCGTCCTTTAAGGTAATAACTCTGTTAAATGTACCGGGATTCTTGGAATCGGGGGTAAAATAACCCATTCGTACAAACTGTACGGACTCACCGGGCTTCAGATCCTTAACAGATACCTCAGCCTTAGCGCAGACGAGCTTCTTTGCAGAATCGGGATTCACATAAGGCAGAACCTCGGATACGTCATGCTCGGATGTGGTAAAGGAAGCTACGTTGGGAATGGTAAAGAGTCTGTCGTACATTACGATGTCGATATCCTCGGCATTTTCTGCAGATATCCAGTGAATGGTTCCCTTCACCTTGCGTCCGTCAGCAGGCATTCCCGTACCGGTCTCAAGATCAGCAGTACAACGGATCTCTTTAATAGAGCCATCATCATTCTTCACGATCTCATTACACTTTACGATGTAAGCACCCATAAGACGGACCTCGCCGTCAGGCTTCATACGGAAGAACTTCGGAGGAGGAACCTCGGCAAAGTCTGATGCTTCAATATAAAGCTCGCGGGTAAAAGGAAGCTCTCTCGTACCCATCTCGGGCTTTCCGGGATGGTTGGGGAGTGAGAAATACTCGGTCTTATCCTCGGGATAGTTGGTGATGACCACCTTCACAGGCTCGGTTACGCACACCTTACGGAGGGCTGAATCATTAAGCTCCTCACGGAGGCAGTAGTCAAGAAGCTCTGCTGCCGCAGTAGCATCGGTGTTGGAAACACCTGCACGCTGTACAAAATTGAAGATGGAGGAAGGAGTATATCCACGGCGGCGGAGTCCCGAAAGAGTAGGCATTCTGGGGTCGTCCCAGCCGTCAACAACACCGTTCTCGACGAGGAAACGCAGGAAACGCTTACTCATTACGGTGTAGGTAACGTTCATACGTCCGAACTCACGCTGCTTCGGTCTCTTGTCAAATCCGCACTTCTCTACTACCCAGTCATACAGAGGTCTGTGGTTACGGAACTCTGTGGAGCAGAGAGAGTGAGTGATTCCCTCAAGTGCATCCTGGATAGGATGTGCAAAGTCGTA
>JAGBGV010000231.1 GCA_017935805.1 Clostridia bacterium
CATTTTGTAGTATCCCTTCATGATGTTGTAACCGCGGGCAACGAACTCGCCGTCAACGTTGTCGGGGCAGTCCTCGCCTGTTTCGGGGTCAACGATCTTGCACTCAACACCGAAGAACGCGCGTCCTACTGTGTTAACTCTTGTTTCAATGGAGTCGTCAGTTGAGCTCTGTGTGCATCCGGGAGACGCCTCGGTCTGACCGTAAACGATGGTGATCTCCTTCATGTTCATCTTCTCGACGACCTCTTCCATTACCTTTACCGGACAAGGAGAGCCTGCCATGATACCTGTTCTCATCTGTGAGAAGTCGGTTTTCGGGAAGTCCTCGTGACCAAGCATAGCGATGAACATGGTGGGAACGCCGTGGAAGCAGGTGATCTTTTCTTTATTGATGCAGTTGAGACCCTTTTTCGGGGAGAACGCGGGGATGGGAGACATTGTAACGCCGTGAGTCATGGATGATGTCATAGCCAGAACCATGCCGAAGCAGTGGAACATGGGCACCTGGATCATCATGCGGTCAGCGGTGGACAGATCCATACGGTCGCCGATAGACTTACCGTCGTTGATGATGTTGTAATGTGTCAGCATAACGCCCTTGGGGAAGCCGGTAGTTCCGCTTGTGTACTGCATATTGCACACGTCATGCTTGTTGATCATAGCGGCTCTGCGGTAAACTGCGTCAACGGGAGTCTTTTCAGCCATTGCCATGGCTTCGTCCCATGTCATGCAGCCGGGCTGCTTGGAGTCAACGGTGATAATGTTTCTGAGGAACGGCAGCTTTCTTGAATGGATAGGCTTGCCGGACTCATGTGTTGCGAGCTCGGGAACAAGCTCTTTGATTATGCCAACATAGTCGGAATCCTTGTAGCCGTCGATCATGACGAGAGTATGTGTATCGGACTGACGGAGCAGATATTCTGCCTCGTGGATCTTGTAAGCGGTGTTTACTGTAACAAGAACTGCTCCGATCTTTACAGTTGCCCAGAAGGTGATAAACCAAGCGGGAACATTTGTCGCCCAGATCGCAACATGGTCACCCTGTTTTACACCCATTGAGATGAGCGCGCGGGCAAATGTGTCAACGTCGTCGCGGAACTCGGAATAGGTTCGTGTGTAGTCAAGCTCTGTGTATCTGAAAGCATACTGATCGGGGAACTCCTCACACATACGGTCCAGCACCTGGGGGAATGTCAGATCAATGAGCTGGTCCTTTTCCCATACGAAGTAGCCGTCGCCGCGCTTGTTCTTCTGCAGTCTGACTTCAGCCTCACCTTTACCGAGATACTGTGCCATGAAGTTGGTGAAGTGCGGGAACACGATGCCGGCCTCGGAGAGATCAGGTGCATACTGCTTCATCCACTCGAGAGAGATGTAACCCTCGTAGTTCAGTGAGCGCAAAGCCTTCATGTAGTCAGCCATAGGAGGCAGGTCACCTTCACCTACAAGGCGGTATTCAATTTTGCCGTCCACTTCAACAGAGTCCTTGATGTGAGCGTGCTTGATGAATGCGCCGAGATTGCGGATGGTGGTTTCAGGTGTTTCACCGTTGAAGCGGTAAGGATGGTTGAAATCCCAGAGAGCCGCTACGTTGTCGCTGCCGATCTGTGCGAGAACGTCTGCAAGTCGGGCGGTATCTGAATACACACCGTTTGTTTCAATAAGAAGCGTTACGCCTGCTTCCTCAGCTATAGGAGCGAGGATCTTCATTGGCTCGATAACGTTTTCGTCGTCAAAATCTGTAGTAGGTTCGGCAGTCAGGTCTCCAAGCACGCGGATATATGGAGTTTCAAGAGCTTGAGCCAATGCGATGTATTCCTTGAGCTCAGCGATAGACTCCTTGTGCTTATCCTTGAAGCGGAGCGCGCAGCCGGATGAAAGACAGCAGATCTCCAGCTTCAGTCGCTTGAGCTTTGCCTTTGTTGCGGGAAGATTTTCAGGCTTAAAGGGAGAGGCGTGAACAGAGAAGATGTCTCCGCCAAGTCCGCGCATTTCGATTCCGTGGAAACCGAAGTCCTTGGCCATTGAGTATATCTCGGACCAGGAATAATCCGGACATCCTAAGGTTGAGAATGAGATCTTCATAAATATATCCTCCAATACTGTTTACGTTTTTTTGCCTGTGCCATCGAGCTGAAAAACAAAAAACACCGACGTTCTCTGACATAAAGAGACGCGGTGTAAACCTCGTGGTACCACTCTTTTTCGGTAAAAATACCCTCATTCAGGCACAGATCCATGCCCTACCCCTGTAACGGTGGGATTCCGTCTGCGCCTACTTATCGAATGATTTTCGGGCAGCCGCTGTGGAGTGAGTTGAAGCCGCTATGAACGCTGTCTTTTCACCTGCCGACAGCTCTCTGTACGTCGTTTGCGAATTCGCTTTCTCCGTCATGGCGTTTTGTATGTATGAATTGATTATATCACGGCAGAGTGCTGCTGTCAAGTGTGCATAACTTACAAAATTACTTGATCGGCAAGAGGGCGTTTTTGTGTTTATGTGTCAATATTCTCATAGGCTAATGAGTCGAGATTGAGTGCGCTTTGTCTGCAGGCGAGAGGACTGATGCCGGTAAACTTCTTGAAATTCCGATAGAAATAGCTTGCGTTGTTAAATCCCGTCATCCTTGCAATGTCGGAAATGGGCAGGTCGGTTTTCTCAAGATAGGACTTTGCCACGTTGATCCGCTTACGCAGAATATACTCGATAGGGCGCATGCCTGTGTGCTGCTTGAACAGTCGGCAGAAATACTGCTCCGACAGACCGCCGGCTACCTTGCACAGCTCCTCAAGTGCCAGGTTTTCCGTGTAGTGGGTGCTGATGTAGTTGATCGCGGCAACAACTGCGGAATTGCGCTTTTCGTTACCGTCGGGTAAAGAGAGCTTTTCGAAGTTTAACTCTATCAGAATTGAATAAAGAATGGCTGACGCAAAAAATCCGCCGTAGTCCGAGTCTCGCGAAACAGTCTCCGCGATCTTGCGGATATCCTCGGAGATCATTGCGGGACGCTTGAAGGTGAAAAACGCATAGCTGTCCTTTGTGAAGAGCTGTTTTTTCAGTTCATCGGAAGAAAAGTCAAAGGTGAGGCGGTCAACTGTCCAGCTGTCACCTCCTGCGGCAGATGTGCGATACTCAATACCGCTGCCGAGGTAGATGCCGCAGCCTTCTGTCAGGAGAAATTTTTCCTCGCCAACAGCAACCGTGCCGCCGCCCTTTACTGTTATGATCAGCTGTGAGGATGACATGGGAAGATGGGTGGAGGTGAGCATATCAATACCAATACCAACGCCGCTTATATATGTCGGCAGAGAGGCTTCGCGATTCAGTGCGGGATATATGGCAATGGACAATTGAGTCACCTCCGTTTCGACCGATTTTCGGCCATCTTCTTTGCTTTTTGATGAAATTTGACAAATTAACGTGTTAAAGTATATCACATAACTATAACTGAAAATGCATAATTATGTTAAATTTGTGTTAATTTGCGGGGAAATTGTATAATTTTGCAGTTATTATGCAAAAAATATGGAGAAAACTAAATTCACCGTTACGCAAAGTGCATATCCGATCACAGTTGGCAGAACTGCGGAGATGAGAGTCCAGCGGAGACTTCCCGTCTCTTTTTTTATTGTCATCAGCGTTGTGGCGCAAGGGAAGTGGAACATCATGAAAATGATTACGCATACGACAGTTATCCCACTCCATCCGGCTGAACGGAATGCGGCGGGAATGTCAGCGATCTCACCGAGATTCAGACCCCCCGCGGTTGCTCCTGCGATTGCCAGAGGTAGCATCAGCTCAGCGGCAGGCAGTGCGAGGATAAAAGCCAGCATAAGGGCGCCGTCCATTCCTGCGAGCCTGCCGACGGGTTCAAGCAGAGATGTGAGGTGCGCGAAAATACTGCGGCTTCCGATATGACAATTTGCGGCAAGCCAGATGAGTATTCCTGCAGGGGCTGCGGCGGTTACTGCTCTGCCAAGCACGAACAGCGTCCTGTCGAGTAGCGAACGAACGAGCACCCGCCCAACTTGCGGAGTTCGGTACGGCGGCAGCTCAAGGGTGAAAGAGGATATCTCACCCCGCAGAAGCGTTACTGAAAGTAGCTTTGACACCCCGAGCGTTACGGCGACTGCAAGTGCAAATGCAATAAGCAAGCCGAAAACCGATGCTCCCGCGCCAAGTCCAAGGCAACCGAAGGCGGCGATGATCAAGGGAAGTCTGCCGTTGCAGGGCATGAAGGAGTTTGTGACTATGGCGATAAGCCGCTCTCTGGGAGAGTCAATGATGCGGCATCCCGTAACCCCCGCGGCGTTGCACCCCAGCCCCATGAGCATGGTGAGAGACTGCTTTCCGCATGAGTCGCAGGCCTTGAAGCAGCGGTCAAGATTGAATGCCACCCGCGGCAGGTAGCCGAGATCCTCGAGCAGGGTGAAAACAGGGAAGAACACAGCCATTGGCGGCAGCATTACTGCAATGACGCGAAATACCGTGGCAACCAGTCCGTCGCAGATCATTGAGGTGAGCGTAGGAGGCAGTATTGGGGTAATGACTTTGCGGATAAAGCCTGCGGCAAGATCGAGCAGCAGACCAAGCCACCCTGACAGATACGCGCTTCCAACCAGTGTGAGCCAGAATACCGCGGCAAGCAGCAGTAGCATTAGTGGGATGCTGGTGTATCGACCTGTCGTTATCTTGTCAATACGTCGGTCGCGCACGGTTGGGTCGCTCACTGCGCTTACACAGTCGCGGGCTATGGCGGCGCTGATGCAGTGATGATCTGTGCAGCAGTCACATGAATTGCAGACACTTGAAAAATGAGGTGTCGGCTGACTTCTCTCGTGCTCCGCTACTATCTCACGGCGGAGATCGTCAAGTCCCACCTTTTGCCGTGCGGCAGTCAGGATAACCGGACAACCTGTCATCTCGGAAAGCTTTACTGCATCTATTCGTACCCCTTTCTTTTCCGCTTCGTCGATGAGATTTACGCATATGATGACACGATCGCATATTTCCGCCGCCTGCTGAACAAGGATGAGATTTCGCTCGAGAGACAGAGCATCGCACACGCAGACCGTCACGTCCGCCTCACCTTTTTCTATGTGATCCCGTGCGACCTCCTCCTCGGGGGAATGGCATCTGAGAGAGTAGATCCCCGGCAGGTCGGTTATTACCACGGTGTACTCACCCTCGTCAAACCTGCCCTCTGCGAGTCCTACCGTTTTTCCTGCCCAGTTGCCTGTGTGCTGTCTCATTCCCGTGAGAGCATTGAACACAGTACTCTTGCCCACGTTGGGGTTCCCGAGGAGTGCCACCCGAATGATACGCTCGCTCATCGTTTTCCCTCCCAAATTTTTGAGCCGATTATCGGTTTTGCACACAGAGCTTCGCAAACAGACTCCGGAATCAGCCCGACAACTGCTGCGTCCTCCCGCCGAAGTGCAATAACGCTACCTTTGATCAAATATGCCCGCGGATCTCCCAGTGGGCTGATCATCACGCATTCCACCGATGCCCCCTCGTTCATGCCCAGATCCCGCAGGCGGTCTGCGATATTTCTGCCTCCGTCGGTGAGTCTGCGAATAATGCCCCGCTGTCCCACCGATAGGCTTGACAGGGAAAGTGTATCTTTTTTCATACTGTCCTCTCATTTGTGTAATTATTTTCTTTGCCGCCGCATATTATCTTGCAGAAGCGTAACTTTGTTTTGCTGATATAAGTATATGAGGTGGAGAGGAGAGTTGACACATGAGTGGAGGTTACTTAACAGAGGCGGGATATGCAGGGGAATCGAGAAAAAACGGAGGTCTGACTCCGGCGGCGGAGGACTATCTTGAGATGATATACCGTATTTCCGTAGAGGAGGGGGAGCGGAGACCTGTGAGAATATGTGAGTTGTCGGAAAAGCTGCATGTTTCTCCATCATCAGCCTCAAGAATGGCGCAGTCCATGGCAGTATGGGGATATCTTGACTTCAAGAGATACGGGTACATAACCATGACGGAGAAGGGTTGGTCCATGGGAGAGTACCTTGTGCACCGACATGGTACAGTCATGCGGTTTCTCGAATGGCTAACCGGAAAAAGTGAGCTGACGGAGACGGAGCGAATCGAACACTACCTCTCCCGCGGAACAGTTGAGGCAATGGAAAGACTGCTGCAGAGGGAAGCGGAGAGAAATGAGGCGACTGATGAGGAAACGGTCATAAGCTGAAGGCGTGGCGCATATATTTAAGCGGAGAAATATACACAACGAAAGGACGGAGAGGAATTTTGGATACTTCATTATTTGTTAAACGGTTTGAAACAGGTGTCACAACTGACGTGACGGAGGACTTCACCCTGCCGGATTATCAGCCGGAGATTCGGAGAGTCGTGGGGGTGAGGGCTACACCTGCAATTGACGGAAAATACCTGTCGGGGGATGAGCTTGAAGCGGACGGCGGCGTCACCTACACGGTTTTATATGTGGGAGGAGACGGTAACCTTGCCCAAACGTCACAGACATCGTCCTACACAGCGGCGATTCCCGTGAAGTCGGAGGAAGACAGATTCTCTGCCGGGGATATGGTGCTCGGATATACGGCAGAGGGTGTGACTTGCAGAGTGACAGGACCAAGGAAATTCACGCTGTCATGCAGAGTCAAGCACAATCTTATGTCACAGCGAGCAGCGGACGCAGGGCTGAAGGTTGAAAAGACAGAGGGAATGACCGCCCCTGCAGTGAGACGTCGGACGGAGAGTCACACCACAGCCGCCTTGTGCGAGGTGAGAAAAAGCTGCGAGGTTTCCGGCGAGATGCGGGAGAGAGAGGGAATGCGAGTCATCATGGCACAGGGCAGCGTAGCTTTGTCCGATGTTCGGGTGAATCAGCAGACAAAAAAGGATGCCTTAGTCAAGGGGGATGCCTATGTCAGCGTACTTTTGCTATCGCCTGAGGGAGAATACGTTACAGCGAAGGGACGCGCTCCCATCGAAGAGACGGTAGAGCTGCCGGACATCTCATCTGCTGACCTCTTAAACGCCGCCGCATTCGGTAACGTGGCGATGATCGAGATAGAAGCGGCAGAAAACGGCGACCTCACATGGCGGATGGAATACGATATCGACTGCGATGTGATGAAATGCCACAACTGCGAAACCTCTGCCGACGCATATCTTACAGGAATGGATGACAAACTGACAACCGGTGAGTTTTCTGCATATGTTCCGGCCTGTGCGGTAAACGGAAGACTTACAACCTCAGGCACGGCAAAACTGCGGCCTGATATGAAGTACGTTTGCTCCTGGGGAAGCGGTGTGGCGGAAAGATGCGACATATCCGGCGGACGGATGACGGTTTACGGAGCGGTCAAGCTGAGCATCGTCACCTGCGGAGAGGGCGAGATGATCACGGATGAAGTGGTCATTCCCTTGAAATACGAGTGTGAGGCA
>JAGBGV010000022.1 GCA_017935805.1 Clostridia bacterium
ACCAAGTCTCCGAATCGGTTTGGGAGCACTATGTCGCAGGTTCAAATCCTGTCATTCCAATAGAAAAATCCGAACGTTCTCTTGTAGCGAGAGTGTTCGGATTATTTTTGTTTAGTTATTCTGCAGCGGTTTCTTCAGCCTCGACTACAACAACTCTGCCTGCAAGCTCGGGACAGAATTCATTAATATAGTATTCGGAATATTTCTGGATCTCGGTTTCAAGCACGTCGTATCCAAGCTGCTCTGCAAGAGTTGGGATGGTTGAAAACATATTTGTTCCAAGCCCAAGACGCTCCCCGGGAATTTTGAATCCCATTGCCGCAAGAGTCGTCGGGAACATATCAAACGCAGTCCATGTACGTCCTGTCTCTGTGGTGTAAGCAGACTGATTTGCTTCAGTTGCGACGTTGATAAAGCAGTTGTAAACAGTACGTTCACCTGCCGGAATCTTACTTACAAGGCGCGAGTCCATTCTTGGATGGTCACCTGATATTACTATAACTGTGTCCTCGTACCAATCCTGCGCTTGACACCATTCAACAAATTCAACAGTCTGCTTGTCTATGCAGGATATCACGTTTGCAGTATGAGCATATTTTTCGGAAAGATCAGTATAGTCAGAGCCGCAAAGTTCGCATTTATAGCCGCCGTTATGATGAGCATCAACTGTCAGCATGGTGAAATTGAAAGGGTCACCGCTGCTTGCAAGATCAGACAGTTTCCGTTTAGCTATATCAAATAGAATGTAATCCTCAAATCCCCAGAAGCCGTTGTGATAGTCAGCAGGAACAGCGCCCTCTGCACGAGCCGTGTTGAGATCGTATATATCATAGCTTCCGTGCTGCTGATAATATTTATCACGTCCGCCAAACTCTATCTCCGAGCCGCATAGGAACACCTGCATGTAGCCCTTCTCATGAAGAATATCTCCGAGAGTAACAAGTCCCGACGCAAAGTATTCTTCCTTGCTCATGGCGTTATTGCCGTTGTCTCCAAGTGGGAACGAGAACGGAATGCCGGATGAAGTAGCGAGAAGCGCCGCGATAGTCCAGCCCGTTCCTTGAGGTGTGAGGAATCCTCCAAGGCGTCCATCTTCCTTCTCGGTAAAGGATATATTATCATTTGCAAGCGCGGTGAGCTCAGGCATATAGTTTTCCTTCTGCTTTCCGCCGTCCTCTACCGAGGCATAGGTAGATTCCATACTCTCGAGATATATGTAAATAAGATTCTTCGTTTTTCCGTCGGATGTGATGAGCGCAGGCTCGGGCTTTACGTAGTATTCCTCATAGAAGCTGGTTTTGCCGTGCTTCAGTTCAAGATATCTTGGGATTCTCATTACAAACACGCCCCAAGTAGCTGAAATCAGAAGAAATACCACACACAGCAAAGCTCCAATTCGCTTAAGCCACTTTGCCACGCGTTGAGACTTGGGGTATAGGAGCAAGTTAATAACAAGCAGCACACCGACATACACAATGATCGCCGCAACTGCCGCGGGAACAGTAACGCTAATGATCTCCTTAATTGTCTCAGCACCTGTTCCCTGCAAAGGAGACGCGAGGACATACAAAAGAGTTTTGAACTCTACATCAAATGTTTTCTTATACCATATGCAAAGCGCAAATGCCGCTGAGCTGATTGCAAAGATCAGACCAAATATAGCATAAAGCACATATTTCCATATCGGGAACGAGTTCGTTGCTTTGGATCGCATAATTCCAACCTTTCAAAGTATTATTACTCAATAATTATTATCTACCATGGGAGACTCTTCCCTGCCGCCGAGCAGTTTTTTATAGCTAAGCAGATACGGTACCATTACAAGGAGCAATGCACCAACCCACGCCACAGGCTCGGATACGAACAGTGCGTCGCTACCCATCCAGTGAATAACCACCTTCGCCATGACTACTCTTGCGAGGCATTCCGCGACTCCGGAAAGCATTGACCAGACAGATATCTCCATTGCCTGAAGCGCGTTTCTGAACACGTGGACAAGATACAGTATCACAAGATATACCGACATTATGGTAAGATAATGAACAGCTATATCAAGAGCTTCGGCTCCTCCCGGTTCATTGATATCAAGGAATAGTTGAAGCATATATTTTCTCGATAGAAGCGTGAGCCCGGTTACGACAATTGCCATGATCACCACAATATATGTTGAGGTAAGCACGCCTTTTTTGACTCTGGCATAGTTCCTTGCGCCGTAATTCTGAGCGAGAAATGTGCACGCCGCAAGGCCAAGCGATATGGCACTGCACTCAAGCAGACCGTACACCTTGTTTGTTGCGGTATATCCTGCAATGAAAATGCTTCCCTGATCGTTGACACTTGACTGAAGTATGATACCGCCAATGGCGACTGTAACAAACTGCAGCGCAAGAGGTACACCAAACAGAATAAGACTTTTCAGCAGCCTGAAATCCGGCTTCCATACTGATTTATCAAGATTTACACACTCGATCTTCAGTATCTTGACAATACAGAATATCAGTGAAACAAGCTGTGACATAACTGAAGCAACCGCCGCGCCAAACACTCCCCAATCGAACACGAACACAAACAAGCAGTCGAGACCGATATTCAAGAGAGCCGCTATTATCATTGCAACAAGGGGAGTTTTTCCGTCTCCGAATGCACGCAAGACAGAGGATGCCATATTGTATGCCGTAACAATGATCGTGCCTGATATCATTGTCATGAGGTATGTGCTGGACCAGCCGAATATATCGCTCGGTGTTTTGAGCAGCGTGAGCAATGGCTTTGTTGCAAGCAGTCCGCCTATGGTGAATATTGCACCGATGACAACGCAAAGGATCGTTGACATTGCAATTGATTTGTTCAGTCTGCGATAGTTTTTCTCTCCGAAATATCGTGAAACATATGTGGAAAATCCCTGTGTCATGCCGGTAATCGACCAAAGTATCAGCCAATAGCACCAGTCTGTAGCACCGACGGCAGCAAGTGCCTTAACGCCGCCCCCCCTGCCCACAATAGCAGCGTCTGCTATCAAGTATAATTGTTGTCCTATATTTGTAATGATAAGAGGCAGCGCAAACTTCAGTATATGCTTTGTCGGACTGCCTGTTGTCATGTCAACCGTTCTGCTCATTTTGTCTCCGAAAAAAGTATTGCTATGAAATAATATACTATTTCATCTGCCGAGAGTCAAGGCTTCGGGAGAATATTTTTTCAAAACCTCTTCAAAGACGTTGTATTACGCGAAAAATTGTGGTAAAATGGAATATAAGCACAATTTTAGTCATGGGGAGGTAATGCGTCACCGTGAGCAGTAAAGGCTTGTCTAAAAATTTTACTGAAGGCAATATATGGCGTCAGCTTTTCTTCTTCTCTCTGCCGTTTATGGCGTCGAATGCCCTTCAGGTTTTATACAGCACCATCGACATGATCATCGTTGGCGAATATGTCGGTACTCCCGGTCTGTCTGCAGTATCACAGAGCAGTCAGATTGTCAACTTCGCGGCAATGGTGTGTCTGGGCTTCTCCAATGCAGGTCAGGTATTGCTTTCGCAGGCAATAGGTGCAGGCAAGCGCAAAGAAATGAACAGCATCATAGGCACGCTTTTCGGGTTTATCTCTATTCTCGCCCTTGTTTTGACAGCCGTTATTCTGTCTCTCCAGAAATGGATACTTGACGCTATCAACATTCCCGCGGAATCCTACCATATGGCAAAGGATTACCTCATAATCTGTGGCGCAGGTCTCGTATTCACCGCAGGGTACAACATGGTCTCCGCTGTTCTCCGCGGTATGGGAGACGCAAAACGCCCGTTTCTCTTTATCGGAATTGCATCTGCAGTCAATCTGGTGCTGGATATTATCTTCACAGGCTTCCTCGGTTGGGGTGTTGCAGGCGCTGCTTGGGCTACTATTATCGGACAAGCGGTGTCATTCATATTCTCTCTGTATTATCTCTATCGCCGACGCGAGGAATTCGGCTTCGATTTCAAGCGCGAACGCTTTACTATAAACGGAAAATATGCAGGCATGATAGCGAATCTCGGCACTCCCATGGCAATTCAGTCCGGATGCATAAATCTTTCAATGCTTGTTGTAAACTCAATGATAAACGATGTTGGCGTAGTTGCTTCTGCCACATTTGGCGTCGGCGTGCGAACTGATGATATCGTTAACAAGATCTCACAAGGTATTCAGTATGCCGCTGTTCCCATGATCAGTCATAATATCGGAGCAAAGAAAAACGAGCGTGCCAAGCAGGTCGTTTACCGTGCGTGGGTATTCTCTGCTGCGCTCACCCTGTTCTTCATGATTCTTTACATCACACTCGGCAAGCAACTGTTCATGATCTTCTCAGATGACCCACTGGTACACGGTATGTCGGGCGAGTTTATCCGTGCAATACTGTGGATGTTCCCTGCCTTTGCCATTATGCGAGGCAGCGGTGCTTTCATCCAAGGTATCGGTAATGCACGACTTAGCATGGTGCTTGCTTTGCTCGACGGAGTTGTTCTGCGAATCGGGCTCAGCTGGCTCTTTGGTATTTATATCCGGTGGGGCTTCTTCGGATTTGTTCTCGGATACGGTCTTGCCCCATACGGATATGCAATACCAAGTATGCTCTACTTCCTCGCCGGCAAATGGCAAAAGAAAAAGACCCTTGCCGAGAAGATATAAACCAGTTGAGGAGATAAAACAATGAACAGAGACGAGTTTATCGCATATACTGAAGAAACATATAGTGTGACCGCTGAACATCCTTTCCCTGATGACACAGTTACAACCGTTTTCCGACACGGCGAAAACCGAAAATGGTTTGCAATCGTAATGACTATACCAAAATCAAAGCTCGGGCTTTCAGCGGACGGAATGATCGACGTTGTGAACGTGAAGTGTGACCCCGAGGTCATCTATTCTTTTCACTCTGAGCCCGGTATGTACCCCGCATATCACATGAACAAGCGTCACTGGATTACAGCGGCACTTGACGGCACAGCGGAAGAAGAAAAGATCAAATGGCTTCTTGACATCAGCTACGATCTTACGGGAATAAAGAGAAAAAATTAAAAATGAATTCCGCCGGTGAGTGCACTTGACGCTCATCGGCATTCTTTTTCTTTATTCTCAATTATTGTTGATTTTACTACATATCTTATACACACATTTTTTATGGAATTGTTCACAGAATGAAGGTATAATATTTATTATTGAGTCAAAAATTTAGTATATACTTTTGAAAGGGGTTGATATTTATGGCAAAGAAGAAAAGAAACAGCATTCCGTTCAGAATTGCTAAGTTTTTTGTTCGTGCCCTCTACCCCAAAATTGAGATAGTAGAGCAAGAACTTCTGTCCGGCGAGCCAATGGTCTTTGTCGGAAATCATTCACAAGTGCATGGACCTCTCGCCTGTGAGCTGTACTTCCCCGACAACTGCTATGCCTGGTGCGAGGGTCAGATGGTTCACCTTAAAGAAGTGCCTGCATATGCATATGTTGATTTTTGGTCATACAAGCCGAAATCAATGCAATGGTTTTATAAGATTCTCTCGTACATCATCGCGCCTATTGCTGTATTCATTTTCAAGAACGCAAGAACGATTCCCGTATATCACGACACACGCATCGTCAGCACTATTCGCGAATCAATGAATCTGCTCGATAGCGGAAATCATGTGATAATCTTTCCGGAGCATGATGTGGAGTACAATAACATTCTCTACGACTTTCAGGAGAGATTCATTGAACTTGCCAGATTCTATCACAAGAAGAGGGGAAAAATTCTGTCGTTTGTTCCCATGTATATTGCTCCCAAGCTGAAAAAGACATATTTCGGTCAACCCATCAAGTTTGATCCCACGAATGATATCGCACTCGAAAGAGACAGAATAAGAGAATACCTCATGACGGAGATAACAAATATCGCCCGCGCTCTTCCCGAGCACACCGTCGTACCGTACAGAAACGTATCGAAGAAATTATATCCAAAGAATATTCCCGCTGACCCACAGGAGGACACGGAAAATGCGAAAGCCGGTAGTTGATTACCGTAAATTCAGGCTGAACAAGCTGAACGATCCCGAATTTTCACATCTGAAATACCTGCTCGGATGGGTTGGGTACTTTACCCTGTATTTTCTGACTGAGAACCTTATTCCCGCTGAAAAATGCACTCCCGTTCACTGCGCCCTTGACGATATTATCCCTTTTTGTGAGGCATTTATTATCCCATATGTCGGATGGTATCTTCTTATTGTAGTGTCGCTCTTGTACTTTGCGCTGTATAACCCAACCAACTTCAAGCGGCTTCAGTTGTTTATTATCGTTACACAGGTCATCGCAATGATAGCGTACATAACCTTCCCCACAAGGCAAGATCTTCGCCCGGATGTATTTCCAAGAGAAAACTTTTTCACCGATATCATCAGCTTCCTGTATGCCTTTGACACAAGCACCGGAGTTTGTCCCTCTCTGCACTGCGCTTATTCAATAGGCATTGCATCGGTTTGGTTTAAGGAAAAATCCGCATCAATGTGGACCAAAATGTTTGTGCTCATATTTGTTGTATTCGTGTGTCTCTCGACCATGTTCATCAAGCAGCACTCCGCAGTTGATTTCTTCGCCGCACTTCCCGTTTGTGTTGTAGCCGAAATAATCGCTTGCGGATCTTACTGGAAAGAGCGATTCTCCCGTAAAAAGATAAGTGAATAAAAAATTAAAGCTCCATGTTCATTCACGGAGCTTTTTTATGTATTTCTACTGTTTCTTTTCAAATGCTTTGTCCCATTTGACTGTCAGCAAGGAGACAAGCAATACAATTGAACTGAGAGTCCAGGTGATCGGGTATGCCCACGAGATCATCTCGAACTTTGGAATATAATTCAGTATTGAGTTCACATATACCACGCGGACTCCGCACCAGAATGCCAGCATAGTGATCATTGGAATGAATGACTTACCGCAACCGCGAAGTGCGCCTGCCGAGCAATGAGAAAGAGCAAGCAAGCAGTAAAACAGCGAGGTAATATGGAGATGAGTCTGACCGTAGGTTACTGAAAAATCGGAGTCAACAAATATTTTGAGCAGCGACGGTGCGGCAAAGTATATGAGTAGACCAAGAAGCTCCGCTGTAACGATACCGAATACAACTCCGAATGCAGTTCCCTTCTTCGCCCTGCTGTAATTCTTTGCACCGAGATTCTGACTGACAAACGTGGGAAGCGACATTGACATACTCATGATCGGCATGAAAACGAATCCCTCAATTTTTGAGTATGCGCCCATTCCCGCCATTGCGTATTCACCAAAACTGTTAATATTTGTCTGAACTGCAATGTTACCTATACTGATAACTGCGTTCTGTATACCTGTGGGAAGGCCTTGCTTTATTACCTCCGCCATCATCGGTCCGTCAAATTTCAGCTTTCTGAAGTCGAGACGGGTATCATCCTTTGCCCGAAGCAGTCTTATCATACAAAGAACGACGCTGAGTGCCTGTGAAATAACCGTGGCAATCGCCGCCCCTGCTACTCCCCAATCAAATACCGCCACAAACAGAAGGTCAAGGGCAACATTTGTAAGAGAAGAAATTATTAGATACTGAAGCGGATGCACGCTGTCTCCAAGTGAGCGCATTATCGACATACAAATATTGTAAAGGATAACAGTTGAAACTCCCCCGAAGTATATAACAAAATAGTTCATTGACTGCGGTAAAACGCTCTCCGGTGTATTCATCCACCCAAGTATATGCGGAACAAGAATTAATCCGATTACAGTTGAAGCAACCGAGGCAATTAACGCAAAGAGGAAATTTGTATGAATAGCCTTTACAAGATTCTCACGGTCTCCTGCGCCATAGTATTTGGATATTACAACACCGCCGCCTATGGAGATGCCGTTGAACAGTCCAACAATCAGGAAAATTATATTTCCTGCAGAGCTTACAGCAGCAAATGCGGTATCATCTGCAAACTGACCTATTACCCAAGCATCAGCCATATTGTAAAACTGCTGAAGAAGCTGTCCGATAAACAGAGGCAACGCAAACAGCAAGAGCTTCTTTACAATTGACCCCTCGAGCAGATCAATATTTGCCGAGCCGCCCATGACCGATCTCTTTTTCAATGTCTATTCCTCCCCCGTCAGACGTAACTTCGTATATTATACTACTTTTCTGCCGCATTGTTCAAGAGCTCGGAAGAAATTCTTTATTTTTTCAACAAAATATCCTCGTGATTCTCCATTTTCACTCTGTAAAGCGCCTCATCTTCAAGATCAAAGCCATGCAAATCCACCCCGATAATTCTTCGGCATCCGTAAGTCGTATAGAAGTAGCGACCGGATGACAGGTCTCCGCATGAAGTATAGACTGTGTAGACATCCTTTCCCTCATCGGTCTTGACACAGCCTTTCGGGACCGACACTGTATCCATAATGTGAAAGAATCGGCTGATCTGATCATCTTTATTTTCATACCCCGTGGTATGGTTTTTTGCAAATACCGTGCGGACAAATCGAGAGGATGACGAGTAGTCTCCCGGAAGTCCTATCGCGCCCATACCCCGTGAATATAGCTCCAGCTCAATGCTCGGTGCGATTGTATTGGTGGGTGGATTCGAATCGAGGTGCATATATTCCGCCGTTTTTGCTAAATGAAAAGGAAAAGACGGGCTGTTTGTCATCACGCCAAGTTGGTTTTCGTGTATCTGCAGTCCGTCTGCCGTAGATTCGACAATTATTGCACGTGTTTTGTCGGCAATTATCCAGTGAAGCGGCGTTGGTTTTAGCTCTTCCGAAAAGCTGTCTGCCGTGATATTTGCATTTTGTAGCAGTGTCTGTGCCGAGTCAACCGAATCACATTGCGAAAGAATCCAAGGGATGAGCTCGAATGAT
>JAGBGV010000232.1 GCA_017935805.1 Clostridia bacterium
AATCATAAAGCTTGCGAAGGATCTCTGTCTTGTAAAAGAGAACTGCAACGAAGTTTGCAATCCCGAGGACTGCTGCGCGGCTTATAAGCACGCCAAGAAAGCGGTGGAGGCAGGATACTCACCCAAACCCGAAATGACGGATGCCTGTCCGTTCTGTGCGGAGCTTGCTAAGACCAAAGACAATGCGGAATATTATCGGCAACGTCGCCGAAACAGCGATGACTACGTGTACGAATATACTGCGGCACTTGTTAGTCAAACGTACTATAACGGCTATCCTACGGGAAAGGTAACAAGCTACAATCATACGCTTAATTACTGTCCCGAATGCGGTAAGTTGCTTCTGGAACCGTTATTTGAAACAAAGGAGTCCGATATATGAAAGAATTCAAACACAAACGAGGGAAAATCGTACACATGACCGTTTGCGATTGCTTTGAAGGAGAGGTAAGAATTCTGAAAAATCGACGCCGCAAGGTTCTTATAGAAATTGTCGATGTGCTTACCTGTTACTCATGTCAAAAGAAACCGCTTCCCGGTGAAAGGCTCTGGATAGAGGACAAAATAATCTTTCATCCCGAAAAAATTGAGCACACCGAAGACGAGAGCTGGTTACCATTCTAAAAGAAAAGGGCATCGCTATTTTGCGGTGCCCGAGGAGGAATAATGAAAGTTAGAATCTATCAGATCGTTCCCGAACTCGATGTCAATCATTTGATGTTTCGGGATTTGCAAACAATTATTAGCAAAGCGAACGGAAAAATACCGGAAGCGATATATGAGTGTGTATACGAAGGAGAGCTGGAAGCGAAGCAGCTTGAGGATGTGTTTTACATTCTGAATTGCGCCTTCCCGCAGGACTATCAAGCACGCAGCCTTTCGGTATCCGACGTTGTAGAGATGGTCAAGTCAGATAATGACAGTAGCTTTTATTTCTGCGACTCGTTCGGATTTCAGCCGTTCCCGTTTAATAAATCAGCCGTTCACAAAAATCAGGAGGAATAAAAAATGAAATGTAATATGCCCGGCAAATACGATGTCAAGAATTTAAGACAGAAATACGGTAAGAACGCGGATCCGCGCTTGGTAGAGATCGCAGAGAATCTCGACAAAATGAAAATTGATGTAGACGAAACCTTCGAGTTTGGTTGCCGCGCTTGCGGAAAATGCTGCCGTAATCGCACGGATATTATTGTAAGCCCCAGAGATATCTACAATATCGCAAAGGAACTGGATATGATGCCCGGTAACGTGTATTTCCAGTATTGCGACCGTTACATCGGTGGCTCATCGAGAGTGCCTATTGCCAAACTGATTTCCGTGGGACCGGACAATCACTGTCCGCTGCTCAAGGATAATAAGTGTTCGGTACATAAAGCAAAGCCAAGTGTTTGCGCACTGTATCCTCTTGGCAGAGGTATCAATACGCAAAGCGGAGAGAATATGAAGAAAGAGGATATTTACTATATCCTTCAGCCTTCGGATTGCAACTGCACCAAGGAAACTCATACGGTTCGCGAATGGGTTGAGAGCTTCGGTCTTCCTGTTGAAGATCAGTATTATGTGGATTGGATGGGGCTTGTATCTGAACTTTCCAAGCAGTTCATTGAATACGAGAAAACAATGGATCCCGAAAAGCTCAAAGCAGTTTATGAGGTTGTTTCCTTGGCAATGTACTATAGTTACAGTATCAAGGATGCATTTGAACCGCAATTCGAAATCAACTGTCAACGTATTCGAGAGATTATGAGAGCAGTAGCTGAATCTGAACAGG
>JAGBGV010000233.1 GCA_017935805.1 Clostridia bacterium
CAGAGTGGCATCGCCACTCTGCGATTGTTGCTTAATTCCGTGAATCTTCATATCTTTATAGTATAAAGTTTTTGAAGGTCTCGGAAACTTTTTTCAAAAAGTTTCTGAGCAGGGTCTGGGACGGAGTCCCATATACAATAAAATAATACTAATAAATCTTTGGGGTTTGGTGAGATTCCATACCGGCGGTGATGTATATGATCATACAAAGCCCGCGAACAGCTATCCTTATGTAGTTGCCGAACAGGTGAGATTCCTGTGCCGACGGTCGCATATTTGCGGAAAGTCCGGATGATAAAAGATTACGGTATGTGTGGATGTACGCATACCTTGCCCCGACTTTGTCGGGCTTTTTTATTGCTCCAAGGATCCATGGAGGATCAAATGAAAAATACTAAAACAAACGTATCAGCACATATACGAAAGCTTTGTGCAGTATCTGTGTTCTGTGCTCTTGCTTACATATGTGTGTTTCTCATAAGGTTTAAGGTGAATTTCCTTACCTTTGATCTTAAAGATGCCATAATGGCTATCGGCAGTATTTATTTTGGACCTGTTACTGCAATTTTTATGCCGTCGGTAGTCTCACTTATTGAATTTTTGACTATAAGCGACACAGGTGTGTACGGACTTATAATGAATTTTCTGTCCAGTACATCCTTCTGTCTTGTTGCATCAGTAATATACAAATTCCGAAAG
Organism: Clostridia bacterium; assembly: GCA_017935805.1. The sequence goes on from JAGBGV010000233.1 coordinate 700, forward strand.
AATCTTATCGGTGCAGTAATGGCGCTTATTACTGCAGTTGTAGTGATGACGGGTGTAATGCTTGTGGCAAATATATTTGTTACACCTTATTATATGCACGTTACAAGCGATGTAGTTAAGGGACTTATTCCTACTCTTCTCCTTCCTTTCAATTTGATCAAGGGAATTGTCAATGCATCGGTTGTGATGATTCTTTATAAGCCGTTCTCATCGGCACTCAGATCTAGCGGCATTATAAGGAAAAATGATTCTTTAAGTACCACTGCAAAACCCTCACTCAAGAACAGAATTGTAGTAATTATAGTATCTGCCTGCATACTTGCAGCGGCACTTTTGGTGTTATTTATAGTACTCAATGCAAGTGTGACCAATCCTGTGAATTCTCTGTAAAATCGGTGTGGTGATTGTTGAATAAGAGTGAATAATGTGATATAATAAATAAGATAGCGTTTTAAATAATATTTCTTTTTGAAAGGGATCAAGCGATGCTGTCTTTTATAAAAAATTATATTATCGTGTTTTTGGTGTCAATGGTTCCCCTCATTGAGCTGAGAGGCGCAGTGCCTATTGGCACGGGAATGGGTCTTCCATGGCACACCACTCTTATTGTTGCAATTATCGGTAACTGTCTGCCCATACCGTTTATCCTTATGTTTGTAAAGGCTGTACTTACGTGGATGAGAAAGTGTAGTATAGAGCTTTTCAATAAGGTCTCAAACTGGATGTTTGAGAAGGCTGATAAAAACCGTCCGAAGATTGAAAAATACGCCGCATGGGGACTTTTCCTCTTCGTTGCGATTCCTCTCCCCGGAACAGGTGCATGGACCGGTGCACTTGTTGCATCGCTTTTTGATATGAACAAGTGGAAGGCGTCACTCTCCATATTCAGCGGTGTTGTAACTGCAGGTCTTATTATGACATTCGGTTCACAAGCTGTAAAATATCTTGTCGGATTGTTTTAAGCCTATTGAAATATCTGAATAAGTGTGATATAATATCACCGTAAAATCAAATCTTATCGAGAGTGGCTGAGGGACAGGCCCTATGAAGCCCGGCAACCTACCGTTTTGGCAGATTCGGCAAGGTGCTAAATCCGGTAGATAAGAAGTCTGCGAACACAAAGTCTCCGGCTTCTTGTCGGAGACTTAATTTTTGGAAAGGAGAGCTTCGGCTTTGCCGAAGCGATTTAGAAATATGAGAATGCTTTTTACATCTGAGTCCGTAACAGAAGGACATCCCGATAAAATCTGTGACCAGATCTCCGATGCGGTGCTTGATGCACTGCTCCGTGAGGATCCTATGTCACGTGTTGCCTGTGAGACTGCCTGCACAACGGGACTTGTCGTGGTAATGGGTGAGATCACCTCAAAGGGCTATGCTGACATTCCTTCCATCGTTAGAAATACAGTTCGACGTATCGGATACGACCGTGCAAAGTACGGTTTTGACTGCGACACCTGCGGTGTTATCAACTCTATTCACGAACAGTCTGCGGATATTGCACTGGGTGTTGACAGATCCTTTGAGGCAAAGGCTGCTGATAAGTTCGACATTGGTGCAGGTGACCAGGGACTCATGTTCGGTTATGCTTGCCGTGAGACAAAGGAGCTTATGCCTCTTCCCATCGCGCTTTCTCACAAGACTGCACTGAAGCTTACCGAGGTTCGTAAGAACGGTACTCTTGACTACCTCCGTCCCGACGGAAAGACTCAGTTCTCCGTTGAGTACGTTGATGGTAAGCCTGTACGTATTGACACTGTTGTTGTATCTACACAGCATGCTCCCGAGGTAGAACTTGAGCAGATCCGTGAGGATATCATAAAGCACGTTATTACCCCCTCTGTTCCTGCTGAGATGATGGATGAGAACACCAAGATCTTCGTTAACCCCACAGGACGTTTCGTTA
>JAGBGV010000234.1 GCA_017935805.1 Clostridia bacterium
CAGGTCTCGGACTTGCCATTGCAAAAGAGTTGGCAGTTGCCCATGGCGGTAATATTACAGTAAGCAGTAAGGTGGGAGAGGGAACAACCGTCCGCCTTGAGCTGCCTATCGAGTGTAAGCTCAAAATAGAAGACAGCAACCAAAAGCAATGATCGGAGAAGATCCATGAAAAACACAGGAAAGCAAAGAAGAAGCGATACGGTCCTTTTCACATTGACGATCGTTCTTTTTGCTGCGCTTGTTTTTCTTACAGCATCACTTCTCCTGCTGTTTAACCGCAGTGCATCTGCCGGAGACATCCCCTTTGACCTTGACAGACTTACCTCAGATGATTCCGCAGGCAACAGGGCTGAGGTCGCTGATGCCATTTTGCCGGAGTTTATCGGAATAACCGAGGACGGCAAAAGATACGGTATATCCGTTTCCTCTGCCGTTATGAGTGACCTTTACGGAGAGCTGTCTGCAGTGATATCCGAAACTGTAACTTATAATAACGCGCGGGCATCTGACGAGGCATATTGGCTCTCCTGTATTGACCGTGACGACTCTGTGTATATCAGATATCATTCAGAGCTTCCGGACGTTGTTGTCGGTATGCTGGCAGATATGCACACAGGTGTTTCCGGAGCAAGAGACAGAGTTGCGGCTTACATTTATGAGATGTTTATCATACCCTCACCGGATGGATCGGGGATCAGCAAGATCGCAACAAAAAGCGCATCGGGAGATGTTACCGTATACCAGCTTGAAGGGGCATCGAACGGACTTATGGACGCTGACCTTGTGAAATATCTGCGTTCCTACACATCGTCAATGCGAAAGTTTGTTTTTGCACATGGCGAATACGACACAATGTCGGCAACTGAGCCTGTATTTGCTGAGTCTGTGACCACGCGAAACATTCTTACTACTGACGGAACAACATTCCTTATAAAAAACACTTCAAGCGCGATAAATCAGCTGATGCGTGTGTTCGGACTTAACCCGAATAAGCTGCTCAGCACCCATGAGGATTCAAAGGGTACGCTCAGCTACACCGACAGAAGCGGAGTTATGTATATTCATAAGTCGGCCCTTGAATACCGTGCATCGGAAGAGGGCGGAATAGATGTTGAGGATATCATCGGCTATACGGACAGCATGGGAATATCCGAGTACATTACTGCAGTATACGGACTTATTGATAATATCGGGGCAATCGAGAGCCATTGTACAGGCGGATCCGCGGATCTCTGTCTTGTAGAGATAAGCTCAAAGGGCGGCAAGGTGCAGATGAAGTTTGAATATTTCTACGACAACATCATTGTCCTGGGACCGGAGCCTGCTCTTACTGTTACCTTTGAGTCCGGCAAGCTGACTGCGGCAAGACTTTATACGGTAACAATAAAAAATGTCGGATCACGATACGAAACCTTCGGAGAATGGTGGTTCTTTGATCACCTGAAGCGGGACGGAACTGTGGCGCAGAACGTCAGCCTGGCTTACAGAAGCGACTATATTGCGGAATCTGTTTCCGCCGAGTGGCGCGCTGTTGCCAAAGGAACAACTGCAAGATACGGAAGATAAGAAAAGGAGGTAGCCTATGGAACACAAAAGAATAATACCTGTTCTCATCAGCTTGTTGACAGTTTCCTGTCTTGTTCTTGGGCTCATTCTTTTCTCCCTTAACAGAAAGAACAACTACCTGCCAAATGAGTCTATTGAATCTCTTGTTTCCATACTTGAGGCAGACGGAATAAAGATAGACCCCGAGATCATCTCTCCAAAGGTGGAGCACGGAACTGTGTATCTCAGTGCATCTGAGGACTACCAAAAGACAGTTGCGACTCTCATAGGCGGGGATCATGTCAAGGCGACCTACGGCACTCCTGAAGGACAGATCATGATTATGGAAAGCGGTGCTATGTTTGACTTTGGCAGCAACTTTTCATTCTCATATTATGCGGACGGTGAGCCAAGCGACATCCCCGACCTTTGGGATGGAACGTATATATCCGGGCACTTCAGCGATGCAAAATATAAGGAGATCGCAAAAATCGCCGCTGATTTTCTTGATCTGGGAAGCGGAGACTTTGACACGGACGGAAAAATGAGCGTTGTAACTGTGGCGGACAATATTCTGGAGCGAGACGGCGTGTATTACGTTATCTGCTCCCGTACTATTGACGGAGTCGAGATCACTGACAATACTGTACTCTGCACGGTTACGGACGGGGAGGTCACGTCAGCATACGGCACATGGTGCTTCCTGACTCTCGGTGAATCATATTCGGCACAACTTGCGGATATATTAAATATACTGTTTAATGTAAAAAAAGAGATCGTTTCCTCAAGAGGGGACAAGGGAGAGGTTACTATTGTCGGGATAGAGAAGTGCTACTCTCTGTATTTCTACGGTGAAAACGAGGAATTCTGCCTTATTCCATGCTTGAAGATCGTCACGGATTCCATGGGTGAATTCATTTATAACGCAATAGATAGTACACTTTATACTAAGAACTGATATATTTGGTAAAAGATTGTGTGTAAAATTGCCGTTATTTATGAAAAATGTGAAAATCCTTCAAAAGTCTCTTTCATTTTTGTGCATAAACTGATATAATATATAAGGCTCATAATGTGTAACTGCGACTATGTGCCTTATCCCGAACTAAGAAAGGCTCGGTTTACTTATGGAAAAAATCGTAATAAACGGCGGTACCCCGCTGTTTGGACAGGTAGAAATATCCGGCTCCAAGAATGCGGCGCTTCCTATTATATATGCTTGCGTGCTTGTAAAGGGTAAATGTATCCTTGAGAACATTCCCGCCATCTCCGACATCACCTTC
>JAGBGV010000235.1 GCA_017935805.1 Clostridia bacterium
ATGGGAATATCGTCGATTTTCAGTTTATTCTTTTCTACAAGGGTCAGCAGAAGATCGAGAGGACCTTCAAATAACTCAAATTTGTAATTTATAATATCCATAGCTTATCCTAAAAACGGGATTAGATTGATGATCCACAGCATACCGGATGCTATCCAATTGACTACTGTGAGCAGAGGTGTGGTCAAAACATCGGTTACGAGGAGAACTATCAGGATCAGATAAACATAGCGTTCATACTGCATGAATTTGAAGTACCACTTGGTAGGGAGAACGATACCGAGTATCTTTGAGCCATCAAGCGGGGGGAGCGGGATCAAATTGAACACAGCAAGAGATATGTTCATAGAGAAGAATATCGTGAGCAGCTGCATAACGGAAGCCTTGAGTATTTCAACTTTTGTTGCCTCAACGAATCCGGTAGACATCTTCATCATTATCATACTGTATTCAATTGGACTTTCAAACATCACACTCATACAGATGACGTAGAGAAGTATTCCTATAAATCCGAGTATCAAGTTGGTAATCGGACCGGCCAAAGCGGTAAGTGCCATGTCGCGTTTGGGCTTTTTGAAGTATCTGGTATTTACGGGAACAGCCTTTGCCCAACCAAAGCCAAAGAATATCATACTGAGCGTGCCGATGGGGTCAAGGTGCTTTAAGGGGTTGAGCGTAAGTCTGCCAAAGTTTCTGGCTGTTGGGTCTCCAAGCTTGTATGCCACCCACCCGTGAGCAACCTCATGACAGGTCAGCGCCAAAAGAATACACGGGATACTGTACAGAGTATATAGAAGATCTATGGGATCAAACTTAAGCATTATTTACCTCCGGATCAAATATCAAGCGAAGCAACATCAGCAAATGTCTCGCGGCGTACTGCAATTTTTGCCTCTCCTCCACTAATCTCAATGATTGGAGGACGGGGAATACGGTTATAATTTGACGCCATCGAGAAGTTGTACGCACCTGTTACGAGGGTTGCAATGATATCGCCTCTTTTGGGTGTTGCCATAGTGATGCCTTCGGCAAGAAGGTCACCGCTTTCGCAGCATCTTCCGCTTACAGTGCAGGGAAAGTTTGATGCATCTGCTGCATGGGATGCATTGAGGATGGTGTAGCGGGACTGATAAAGAGTATATCTGGGATTGTCAGGCATACCGCCGTCTACGGAAACGTAATTTCTGAATCCGTTTACTGATTTTACAGTACCGCAGGTATAGAGAGTAGCACCTGCCGCCGCAACGATAGAGCGACCTGGCTCCATCAGCAGCATGGGCTTGTCAATATTGTACTGAGCGCACATTTTGTCGATCTCAAGACCGAGTGCGCGAATGTTCGCTTCATAGTCGATCTTGGGGTCATCTTCCGTATAACGAACTCCAAAACCTCCTCCGATGTTGAGGATCTTTGCCTCATAACCGTAAAGCCCTTTTACCTTCGCAACGAACGCGAGCATAATATCGCAGGCTTCTGTGAAGGGATCAATGTCGAATATCTGTGAACCAACATGGCAATGGAAACCGTCGAGAACGAGATTATCACACTCAAGCGCCGCCTTAACAAATTCAAATGCCTGTCCTGTAAGGATTGCCATACCGAATTTGGAGTCCACATTGCCGGTTACGATTTTTTGATGAGTATGAGGGTCGATGCCGGGTGTGATGCGAAGCAGTACGGTAGGACGAACCCCCATTTCACCTGCAATTGCGTCAAGTGCTTCGAGCTCGTCGTGACCGTCAACAACTATGTGACCGACACCAAGCTCAAGAGCGTAGCGAAGATCGGCATCTGTTTTATTGTTGCCGTGGAAGAACACCTTATCCATGGGGAATCCTGCGGCATTTGCTGTATAAAGCTCGCCCGATGACACGCAATCCGCGCAAAGACCTTCCTCTGCAATAAGAGAGTAAAGACCCTTGTAGCAAAGTGCCTTGCCTGCATATACGGGAACGGAGTTATTTCCGAAGTATTTAGCGAAGCATTCCTTGTACAGTCTGCACATTGACCGAACCGCGTCCGTGTCAAGGAAATATGCGGGAGTACCGAACTGCTCGGCAAGCTCAACTGCATCAAGACCGCCGATAGTCAAGTGTCCTCTGTCGTTAACATCATAAGTGGGGTGAAGGATCATAATAATATCTTCTTTCAGTATTCCGAGTGATTAAAGTTTGCAGTAGGCGTAAAGCTGACGCCAAAGATCTTCTCGACCGAGATTGGATTTCGCTGAATACATGATAACGGGAAGATCTGCTGTAAGCTCATCACCCTCGATTATTTCCTTGAATTTTGCCTTTTCGGTTGCATTCAGCTTGTCAGTCTTTGTTGCAACGATGATGTGCGGCATGCCTGTTTCACGGAGATAGTAAAGCATATCGTAGTCATCGTTTGTAGGACCTGTTCTGCTGTCGACAAGCTGACAGATCAGCTTGACAGAGTCGATATTTTTATTGCTTGTGAAATATCCGTCGGTGAGAGAGGACCATTTCGCCTTGTCCTCTTTTGTACGCTTGGCGTAACCGTAGCCGGGCAAGTCAACAAGATACATCTTTTTGTCGATGTCGTAGAAGTTGATAGTAATTGTCTTGCCGGGTTCACCGCTGACTCTAGCAAGGCTCTTTCGATTGAGCAGTGAGTTGATCAGTGAGCTTTTTCCCACATTGGATCTGCCGGAGAAGGCCACCTGAGGAAGCCTGTCGGCAGGGAATTGCTTGGGAACTCCTGCGGATATTTTCAGAGATACATTATTAAGATTCGGTTTCATGTTTTACCTTTATACTGTTCCATAGATACGCTTCCTCTTTGATGCGGGAGGAACGATCTTGTTTTCGTCTTTCTTTTCGGTTTCTGCAGGCTCTGACAGGTCAAAGTCAAATGCTTTTTCCCGAACAAGAGCAACACGCAGTACATCTTCAAGTGTTGTGCAGGGGATGAACTTTACTTCTTTTGCCACAACAGGATCAAGCTCGGCAATATCACGCATATTGTCAGCGGGAATGAGAATAGTGCGGATACCCATTGCGTATGCGGCTGTTGACTTTTCGCGCAGTCCGCCGATTGCAAGAACTCTGCCTGTAAGAGTTATCTCGCCTGTCATTGCGATATCATGTCTTACGGGTATACCGGAGAGGGCGCTGACCAGTGATGTTGTCATGGTTACACCGGCACTGGGACCGTCCTTCGGTACTGCTCCTTCGGGAACATGGATATGTATGTCTTTTGTTTTGTAGAAATCTGCCGGAATTCCGTATTCAGCGGAGTGAGCACGGGCATATGTGACTGCAATGTGTGCAGATTCCTTCATAACGTCGCCGAGTGTGCCGGTAAGCTCAATTTTGCCGCTTCCGTCAACTGCGAGAATCTCGACCTTGAGCATATCTCCGCCAACCTCTGTATATGCAAGACCGTTTGTAACTCCAACCAGATCTCCGTCGGAGAGTCTGTCGTCGATGATCTTTCTCGGACCGAGATAAGCTTCCATGTCCGCTTTGTCGATTGTGAGAGACTTTCTCTCTTCCTCAACAAGAACTTTTGCACCCTTTCTGCAAAGAGATGCGATCTCTCGTTCAAGATTACGCACGCCGGATTCACGGGTATAGCCTGCGATTATCTCCTCGATTGCTCCGTCGGTGATCTTCAGCATACGCTTGTTCAGACCGTGACGCTTGAGTTGCTTGGGAAGCAGGTGATTCTTTGCGATTGCAAGTTTTTCGGAGGGAGTGTATGTGTGAAGCTCGATCACTTCCATTCTGTCAAGCAGAGGGCGGGGGATCGTGTCGAGAGTATTTGCGGTTGCAATGAACATACAGTCGGAGAGGTCCACGGGCAGCTCGATGAAATGATCGCGGAAAGCCTTGTTCTGCTCACCGTCAAGAACCTCAAGGAGTGCAGATGCCGGGTCGCCGTGAACATCGGAGCACATCTTATCAACTTCATCAAGAAACATCACGGGATTAAGTGATCCGCATTGAGTGAGTGCGGTAATAATACGTCCGGGCATAG
>JAGBGV010000236.1 GCA_017935805.1 Clostridia bacterium
AATAGAAGCACCGTATTTTATATAATCTAGCTGAGGAATTTTTCCCGACCAAAATACTCCGGTGTGTCTGCCTCCTAAGCCGAGTCTTCTGCCATTGGCACTCTCGGAAAAATACCTTGAAACTATTATCCCTGTTTTGTCAAAGGCATATTTGCTTGACGGTGTTCGCGGTAAAGGCGGCGGATACAGACTGACGCGTTCTCCCGACGAATACTCAGTCGGAGAAATTCTTCGCTTGGTTGAAGGCCCTCTGGCTCCTGTATCTTGTCTAAAAGGAGCGGGTGTTAAGTGCGAAAAATCTGATTCGTGCAGGACATTGCCAATGTGGTCAAAGCTTGATGATCTTGTTAACGGATATCTCGACAGCATCACTCTTGCTTCTCTTATTAAAGATACTGAGTAATTCTATAACTTACTATACTTATCCTGATGAAAGGAATAAAATTATGAAAATATATGCTGATAATGCCGCAACGACCGCTATGAGTGAAGTGGCTATAAATGCTATGACAGAATGTATGCGTGAGACATATGGCAATCCTTCAAGCTTGCACACAATTGGACAGATCGCCATGGAAGTCCTCACAGAAGCCAGAGAAGAAGCTGCTGCCCTGCTCGGATGCAGAAGTGACGAGATCACATTCACCTCCGGCGGCAGTGAAGCTGACACACAAGCACTTACTTCCGCTGCAATGCTTGGTGAGCGCAAAAATAAGAAGCACATTATTTCGACAGCTTTTGAGCATCACGCTGTGCTTCATACTCTTGACATGCTGAAAAAACGTGGCTTTGAAGTAACGCTTCTTCCCGTGCCCGAGAACGGACTTATCTCCCCCGAAGCTGTTCGTGATGCTATCAGAGATGATACCTGTCTTGTCTCCGTAATGTTCGCTAACAACGAGATAGGAACAGTTCAGCCCATTCGTGAGATTGGAGCTGTATGCCGTGAACGCGGTGTTCTCTTCCACACAGATGCTGTTCAGGCTGTTGGACATCTCCACATTAATGTTGCAGAAGATAACATTGATATGCTGTCGCTCTCTGCTCACAAGTTCCATGGACCCAAGGGCGTTGGCATTTTGTATGCAAAGAAAGGAATTCGTCTTACTAATGTAATCTACGGCGGCGCACAGGAAAGAGGCAAACGTGCCGGCACTGAAAATCTTCCCGCGATCGTAGGTATGGTTGCTGCTATGAAAGAAGCTTGCGCAGATATTGACAAGGCGGCTGAAAAGCTTATTCCAAAGCGTGACAGACTGATTGAAGGGCTTTCAAGAATACCCCACTCTGTTGTAAACGGAGACAGAGAAAAGAGACTGCCCGGTAACGTTCATATGTGCTTTGAGGGTATCGAGGGCGAATCTCTTCTGCTTCTCCTTGACGACAGAGGAATTCAGGCTTCTTCTGGTTCTGCTTGCACATCCGGATCACTTGATCCCAGCCACGTTCTTCTTTCAATTGGCAGACCTCATGAAATCGCACACGGTTCCCTGCGTTTGACAATTGATGAGAGCATTACCGACGAGGCTATCGACTACATGATCAAGAATATCGAAGAAGTTGTTACTTATCTTCGTAAAATATCTCCGCTTTGGAATGAAAAAGTCAGCGGTGAACGTGAATTTATACTGAAATAATAAGAGAGGACATAAATATGGCTTTATACAGTGAAAAAGTAATGGATCATTTTAAGAATCCGAGAAATGTAGGTACTATTGAAGACGCAAGCGGTGTAGGTACCGTTGGTAACGCAAAGTGCGGCGACATTATGAAGATTTATCTCAAGATTGAAGATAACATTATCGTTGACGTAAAGTTTGAAACATTCGGTTGCGGCAGTGCAATTGCATCAAGCTCTATGGCAACTGTAATGATCAAAGGCAAGTCTGTTGATGAGGCGCTTGAACTCTCAAACAAGGCAGTTGCGGAGGCTCTTGACGGACTTCCGAAACATAAGATGCACTGTTCTCTCCTTGCAGAAGAAGCTATCAAGGCTGCTGTAAAGGACTACTACGACAAGAACGGTATTGACTATGATCACGAGATGTTCAAGGATCTCGGCGAGCATGATGAAGACGAAGAGTAAATCGGAAATATGGCTGTCTCGTTATTGAGGCAGCTTTTTTATTTTGTACATTATATTTTACATTTTTTTATCAATACACTTGAATTATCAATTGTTTGGTGGTATAATAAATTTATAAAAATATGCTATAAAGCAATCAAACGCTGTGAGGAAGAGTGTATGGCTCGCAGTGCATGCCAGAGAGTACTGATTATTAGCTGAGAGTCAGTATAATGCAGGATCCATACTTTCACTTCCAAGTGTATCAAATGATACTTATGCGGACAGGGTGATAACGTAGTTCTGTACGTTGCGGCGCGTTAAGCCGATTAAGAGAGCCGTGCTATATTTGTACGGAACTTGGGTGGTACCGCGGCGTATGTCGTCCCTATGATACAATTCTGGGGGCGTTTTTTATTTGCCTCCGCATTACAGCAAAGAAAGGATCAAAAAATGAGAGATACCCTCGCAAAAATCAAATCTGAAGCTCTCGCTGCCCTGTCATCTCCTGATGCGCAGATAGAGGAGCTTCGTATCAAGTACCTTGGTAAAAAAGGTGAGCTTACCGCTGTTCTTCGCGGTATGGGCAAGCTTTCTCCCGAAGAGAGACCTGTAATTGGTCAGCTTGCAAATGAAGTTCGTGCTGAAATTGAGGCAAAAATTGAAGAACTCGCTTCTTCTGCAAAGGCAAGAGAGCTTGAAAACAAGCTGAAATCCGAAAAGATTGACGTAACAATTCCCGGAGAAAAGACAGAGGTAGGTCATTTCCATCCCCTCGCGCTTGTACAGCGTCAGCTTGAAGACATCTTCCTTGGAATGGGCTATTCAATCGTTGACGGACCTGAGGTTGAGCTTGACTACTACAACTTCCAGGCACTCAACATTCCTAAGGATCATCCTGCACGCGATACACAGGACACATTCTATATAACAGAAAACATTCTTCTCCGTTCTCAGACATCCCCTGTTCAGGCAAGAGTAATGGAAAAGACACAGCCCCCGATCAAGATCATCTCTCCCGGAAGAGTTTACCGTTCAGACGCAGTTGACGCTACACACTCCCCCCTGTTCCACCAGCTTGAAGGTCTTGTGATTGACAAGGGTATCACAATGGGCGACCTTAAGGGTGCTCTTGAAATGTTTGCTAAGCGTATGTTCGGCGAGGCTACACAGATCCGCTTCCGTCCGCACCACTTCCCCTTCACTGAGCCCTCTGCTGAGGTTGACGTATCCTGCTTCCTCTGCGGCGGTAAGGGTTGCAGGTTCTGTAAGGGTGAAGGCTGGATAGAGATTCTCGGTGCCGGTATGGTACATCCGAATGTTCTTCGTAACTGCGGCATTGACCCCGAAGTTTACAGCGGCTTTGCGTTCGGTCTTGGTGTTGAGAGAATCGCACTTCTCAAGTATCACATTGATGATATGCGTCTTCTCTATGAAAATGATGTTAGATTCTTGAATCAGTTCTGATAAGCCATAGTCATTTTTGGGAGGTGTGTCATGTATATTATCGGTATAGCGGGAGGAACTTGCAGCGGTAAGAGCACCTTAGCTGAAAAACTTGCTGACTACTACGGTTCTGATTGCCGCGTTATTCACATGGATTCATACTTTCGCAATCCGCCTATAACAACGGTAGCTCCGATCACCGGAATTGAATATGTAGAACACAATCATCCTGACGCACTTAGGCTTGATGACTTATATAGTGATTTGTGCGATGCTATACAAAACGGTAACGAGAAAGTATTGATTATTGAAGGGCTGTTTGTGCTTAATCTGCAGGATATCAGAAATAAACTTGATTTGAAGGTTTATGTGGATCTTGAAAGCGATGAGCGACTGGTGCGTAGAATTAAAAGGTTCAGCGCCCGTGGGCAAACTTTTGATGAAATAACTTCAAGATATATTGATACTGTTAGATTCCGACACAATGAGCTTATTGAGCCCTCAAGATGGCATGCCGATATTGTTGTGAATGGTAATTCCGGTGACACTTCGGTAAAAATGATTACTACTTATGTTGATTCACAGATCAACGGTTAACACATTAATTCTTCTATGAATATAAGAAAGGTTATATAGATTATGCAACTTTCAATGAAATGGCTGGCAGACTATACTGATGTCAGCGATATAACAATAAAAGAATATTGCGACAGAATGACAATGTCCGGTTCAAAGGTAGAGGGTTACGAAACTCTCGGAGAAGATGTTAGCGGCGTCATTTGCGGCAAGATCGTAAAGATCGATCGTCATCCAAATGCAGAGCGTCTTGTTATCTGCAAGGTTGATGTTGGTGCTGATGCTCCCATCCAGATCATCACAGCTGCAACAAATGTATTTGAAGGCGCGCTTGTTCCTGTTGCAATTGACGGTGCACATCTCTGCGGTGATATTAAGATCAAAAAGAGCAAGCTTCGCGGAGAGCCTTCTGACGGTATGTTCTGCTCTATTGCCGAGCTCGGTCTTACTCTTCACGACATGCCCGGTGCAATTGAGGACGGTATTCTCATACTTGGCGACGTTGGTCTTGGTGATATTCCCCTTGGTGCTGATCTCAAAGAAGCTCTTGGACTTGAAGATAAGGTTGTTGAGTTTGAGATTACTTCCAACAGACCTGACTGTCTTTCTGTTATCGGCCTTGCACGCGAATCCGCGGTTACTTTCGGCAAAGCTCTTAATATTCCCACTCCCAAAAAGCCCGATCCTTGCAAGGACGGAGACAAGATTGAAAATTATCTCTCAGTAAGCATTAAGAACACTGATAAGTGCTATCGTTATTCTGCGCGCGTTGTTAAGAATGTTAAGATCGAGCCCTCTCCTCTGTGGCTCAGAATGAAGCTTCGTGCATCCGGTGTTCGTCCTATCAATAATATCGTTGATATTACAAACTACGTAATGCTCGAATACGGTCAGCCCATGCACGCGTTCGATTATAAATGTCTTGACGGCTCTGAAATCAACGTTAGAGATGCTGCTGACGGTGAAAAGTTCATTTCTCTTGACAGTATTTCTCACACTCTTGATTCTTCAATGCTCGTTATTGCCGACCACAACAAGGCAGTGGCACTTGCAGGTGTTATGGGCGGAGAAAACAGCGAGATTACTGACAGCACAGCTACAGTAGTATTTGAGTCCGCAACATTCCACCCCGGTAATGTGCGTGTGTCTGCAAAGAAGCTCGGTATGAGAACTGAATCATCTGCAAGATTCGAAAAGGGCCTTGACTCCGAGAACACAATGCCCGCACTTGACAGAGCTTGCGAGCTTGTTGAACTTCTTGGTGCCGGCGAGATCGTTGACGGTACTATCGATGTTTATCCCGTTAAGAAAGAAAAGGTTCAGCTTCCTCTTGATGCTGATGTTATCAACCGCTTCCTTGGTGTTGATCTGACACAGGAATACATGGCTGATGTTATGAAGAAGCTGGAATTTGAGGTGTCTGATGATCTTAAGACCATTACAGTTCCCTCCTTCCGTGATGACGTACGTTGCATGAACGACGTTGCTGAAGAAGTGCTCCGTATTTATGGCTATGATGAGATTCAGTCCACCATGTCCGCATCCGCAACTCCTACTCTTGGAGCACGTACCGAGAGACAGAATTTCGACAATCGTATTCACGATATGCTTGTCGGCATGGGAATGAATGAGATCGAGACATTCTCCTTCATCAGTCCTTCTGGGTATGATAAGATCAGACTTTCTGCAGACGATAAGAGAAGAAAGTGCGTTGTTATTTCCAATCCTCTCGGCGAGGATACATCCGTTATGAGAACAACTACTCTCCCCTCTATGCTTAATGTACTTGCATATAACTTCAACATGAAAAATACAGATGTTAAGCTCTTTGACATTTCCAGAGTTTACATTCCTACAACTGCCGGTGAACTTCCCAACGAACCTTCAAGACTTACTCTTGGCTTTATCGGTAAGGATGGATTCTACAAGATGAAGGGCTACATTGAAGCTATTCTGAACATTGCAGGAACTGCTGAGGCAACATTCAAGTCATGCACAACTGAGCCTACATTCCACCCCGGAAGATGCGCTGAAGTATATGTCGGTGACAAGAAGATCGCACTGTTCGGCGAGGCTCACCCTGAGGTTGCAGAGACTTACGGTATTGCAGGCGGTGTATACCTTGCAGAGATTGAAACTGATACTCTCTATGATTGCCGCAGAGCTGAGATCACATATACTCAGATTCCTAAGCATCCAGCGGTAGAAAGAGATTTCTCATTCGTTTGCGACGAGGAC
Source organism: Clostridia bacterium (assembly GCA_017935805.1). The sequence continues at coordinate 6,326 of JAGBGV010000236.1, forward strand.
GTTGAAGCAGCTTCCATTTCAACCGTTATCAAGTCTGCAAGCAAGATGGTTGCAAATGTTGAATTGTTCGATATCTATCGCGGTCCCCAGATCGGAGAAAACAAGAAGAGTATGTCTTATGCAGTTATGCTTCGTGCGGCGGATCGTACTCTCACCGACGTTGAGGCAGATGAGGCTGTTCGTGCAATCCTCTCTGCTCTTGAAACTAAGCTTGGTATTAAACTCAGATAAATTAAACTATTGAAAGGACTTTTGTGATGAAAACTTATCCTATGACTATAGCGGGAGTTAGGCGTGAGCTTCCAATTTGTCCTCTTAATGAGAATCTTGCGATTGGTGCGTTCGTAATATTTGGCGATCCTGAGCTCACTACTGCTTCTGCAGAAGCTCTTTTGAAGCTTGCACCTGAATATGACTACATTATTACTGCTGAAGCTAAAGGAATTCCGCTTGCTCACGAAATGGCAAGACTTGCAGGTAATCAGAAATACATGGTTGCAAGAAAGAAAGAAAAAGCATACATGAGCGGTGTGTTCGAGGTAAAGGTTCACTCCATTACCACAGCCGGTGAGCAGAGTCTATTTCTTGACAAGGCTGACGCAAATCTTATGAAAGACGCAAAGATTCTTATTGTTGATGATGTTATTTCAACCGGCGAATCTCTTTGGGCAGTTGAAGAGCTTGTTCGTGCTGCCGGTGGTATCATTGCCGGAAAGATGGCAATTCTCGCAGAGGGCGATGCTCAGGTGAGAGACGATATCATATATCTCGAAAAGCTTCCTCTCTTTACACCCGATGGAGTTGTTATCGAAGGTACACTTCACTAATAATATATACACCGTGTGACAAATTGTCATGCGGTGTTTCTTGTATACCGAAAACCACGCGATAGTCGCGTGGTTCATTAGAGGCTATAGCCGGTGAGAGTGACAAAAAAACTCCTGATGTGGTAAAATAAATAAGACCTGGCAGTCAAATAAAAGAACCACATCAGGAGGACATTAAAATGCAAGGACAAAATAATGCCGTAAATAGTTTAGCACATACGAAGTGGAATTGCAAGTATCACATAGTGTTTGCGCCAAAGTATAGGAGAAAAGTGTTTTATGGGGAAAAGAGAATAGAAATAAGAGAAATACTAAGGAAATTATGCGAATGGAAAGGGGTAGAAATCATAGAAGGAGAGATATGTCCAGACCATGTATACATACTTGTGAGTATTCCGCCCAAAATGAGTGTTTCAGGATTTATGGGATATCTAAAAGGAAAAAGCAGTCTGATGATATTTCAGAAGTATGGAAATATGAAATTTGCATATAGAAACAGAGAGTTTTGGTGCAAAGGATATTATGTGGATACGGTAGGAAAAAATACCAAGGCAATAAAGGAATACATAGAGAATCAATTAAAACGAGATAAAGAAGCAGATCAGTTAAGTATAGTAGATCCGAGAGACCCGTTTACGGGTAGCAAGTAAAAAATGCATGACTGACAGGTCCAAAAACAGCGTACTTGTACGCAGCTAGTTTAGATAGGGCTATGCCCGAAAATGAAAAACCACCCGCTATGCGGGTGGATATTTATTTATTCCCCCTTTCCCCAATAATGTATTCTTGACAAATAGATGCAATTGTTATATAATTTTAATGTACACTATATTGTAAGATTGTTATTAGAGGTTTGGATGAACAAAAGAACACTCGAGAATAATTACAAATTTTTATCTGACAAACAAACGGATATTTTGTCGCTGTATCGTTTAGCGTGCAGAGACGCTTGGGTTTCTTCGGATGCGCACAACGGTACTGATTTTGATATTGACGATTTTTCTCGAGTGTATACTGAGTTTTGCGGAAATAATGTTATTACTCCTTGTCTTGAACTTGCAATTTTCTGCAGTGAATTTGCAAGGATGAATGAAAGTCTAAATCTTACATTTATTGATGATTCTGACTCAAATGAAATAGAGATTGATCACTTGCAGATTGCATATCTAAAAAATGCTTTCTCAGACCGTGCATACAGACGGTTTTCCGAGAAGTTTGATAAGATCTCTGCCTCTTACTTTGCGGGATTTCGAGAGGTTTGTGAAGAGGTGTATTATGGGCGTTGCTCATATGCCATTTTGCCTATATATAGTTCAAGTGATGGACAGCTTCCCTCTTTTCGACAACTGATCTCAAAGTATGATTTGAACATAATTTGTGCAGTTGACATTGAGATGAGTGACGAAGCTTACATGAGATACGCTCTTCTCAAGAAAGGACTTACTGACAGTATTAATCGCGAGAGTATCTGCTGCCTTGATGTATCTGTTGTCACTGAGGGTGATTTCAAAATCGGTGAGTTTCTCTCTTCTTGCGAGTATTTTGGGGCCAAAATACTTTCAACATACTCATTCCCAAGCGAGTATTCAGAGAACAGCAATTTACTGTATTTAACATTAGACGTA